>NZ_JBHUYJ010000005.1:74379-116986 GCF_042668715.1 Streptomyces sp. NPDC057271 | reverse complement strand
CGTGTGGACACAGCTGAAATGCTCCTTTCAACCATTCGATCGAGCTGATGGGAGGCGCGAAGTTGTGTGCCCGAAGTGGGGCAGTGCCGTTCGTTCAGAGCGCGATCGCGCGCTCTGACCGACCGGGTAGCGAGAAGCTGGCTGGTGCGGGATCACATTCCGACGACGGCTTGCACCTGTGCGTCGTTGCTCAGCGCGCCGGCCCACAGGCGAATGTCGCTGATCTTCCCGGGCAGGAAACTGCCCCAGGCTGTACCGGTCCGGCCCTTGCCCACGGTGAAGTCCGATCCGAGCGTGGACTGATAGGCCAGCGGAACACCGTGCTGGGCACCACCGACGTAGAGCCGGACGGTCTGTGAGGTGGTATCGAACACCCCGGTTACTTGGACTTCTCCCTCGGGGGTGACGAGCTCATCGCTCTGCACTGAGACACCCGTGCCATCCGAGGTCAGCCGGCCGAAGTGCCAGCGGCCTACCGGAACCTGCTTGACGATCACCTCGCCGGTCTCCTCGTCGATCACGGGATCCTCCCCGGCGTCGACCTCGGCATCGCGCATTCCGGTCTTCTCGAACCAGATACCCCATGAGGAACCCGTCCCGGTCTGCTGGCCCACGACCTGCATGCGCGACTCGTTCGCCATACCCTTCAGTTTCTCCGTGTCCACGTCCACTGCCGTGGACACAGAGAAGGAACCGGTGTCGTCCACCGGAGGACGGGCTGTCGAAGCGGAGTCGTCCACACCGTCCAGGGCGATGGACTCACCGTTCAGGGAAGAGTCCGAGCTCAGGGTCAGCGTGTTGCCGTAGCCGCTGTCGTCTGCCAGGGAGAATCCGGAACCTCCCGCCGGCTTGTACTGGGCCACCAGCTCGACATAGCCCCATTCCCGGCTGTCCTTCGGGCCGGCCTCCTGCGCCATCTCCGCGTCGGACAGGGCACGCTGCCACACTGCGACCTCGTCGATCTGACCGGGGAAGAAGTCGGTGTAGGTGCTCGCGTACTTGGCCCGTCCGACCTTGAACGCGCTGGCCGAGGCCCACACGCCCGTGGTGAACGCGTCGGTACCCTGCAGAACGCCGTTGACGTAGAAGGACATCTTCTTGCTGGTGGTGTCGACCACGACTCCGAGGTGAGTCCACGCCTTGGGCTGGGGCGGGTTGATGGCGTTCACCCGCTGATTCGAGAATGAAGTCCCGTCAGCGTCCTGCTCGGGCAGTCGGACACACCATCTCTGCACGTCGGCGCAGTAGCTCAGGTAGAAGGCGCTGTGCCGCGCGCCGTCCTGAGCCAGGACGGTGGCGTTCGCCGATCCCGCGGCATCGAGCCGGGCCCACGCCGTCAAGGTGTAGGACGCCAGAGTCTCGACGACCTGTGAGGCGGACGTCGCGCTTCCCTGGCTCGTGTGGACCAGCGACAGCGCCTTGTCCTGCGACTTGCTGTTGTCCGCGGCGGTCAGCTCGCCCCGCCGGCCGTGATCCGTCCGAGTCGCACCCGCAGCGGTGAGCGTCAGATTGTCCTGCAGAGCGGGGTCCGTCGTGGATCGGTCCATCGCCACGCCGGACGACTCGTTGAAGTCCCAGCGGCCAACAGGCCAGGAACCCTCCAGGACCAGGAACTTCACCACCGTCTCGCCGACACGCCCCGCAGAGTCCTTGGCCTGAACGCTGAGAAGGAAGGACCCAGACCTCGGAGGTGTGATGCTGACGGTGTACGACCCTGCCGTCGGGGCCTTCCAGCCACTCCAGGCCGGGTCGGTTGAAAGCCTGTACTGATAGTGGGTGTTCACGTCACCGGCGGCAGGGCTGAAGGTGAACGAGCCTGCCTGTCCAGGACCGCCTCGTGGTGTGCAGGAACCGCCCGTGACGCACTGGGTGTACACCGAGTTGAACGTCACCACCGGAGGCTTGGGCGCGCTGGAGTCCACCTTGAAGTAGCACCAGGGAGTACCGCTGCTGCTCAGCGCGCCGGTGTACGAGGTGTTGGGGAACGAATGAGTGAAGGCCGAGTAGCGGTAGAGCGTGCCTTCCTTGAGCGCTACATTCCACTCCTTCGTCAGATTGGCGAAGTCCTTGGCTGTGGCGCTGTACGCCACATGACCTGTGGTCGGCTCGAGCGAGGTCGTCGTCGGCTGGGGAGCGTCGAACCACGATCCGTCCGAGTTCTTGCCGTCGATGTCGTAGTACACCCGGAGCATGGCTCCGCTCTCACCACCGGCCACAACGCGTGGCGTGGCTACAAGGCTGGGTGTCGCGTCGGAGACGGTGGTCGGCGAAGACTCCGACTTGCTGCAGATCTGTGTGCCTCCCGAAGAGGGGAAGCCGTACTCGGCAGGGGTCGCCGGCTTGCTCATGTACGTCGCCACGAGCACCGCGTCGTTGTTGAACCGCTTCCACGCGACCGTGTCCGACTCGTCCTTCGCCCTCAGCATCAACGTCAGCACGTTCAGAGTGCCATCGGCGAACGACTTGGTGGTCGCGGTCAGGTTCTCGTCCGGTTCGGCCGGGTTGTCGTTGAACTCGATCACCGCACGCGGCTGGGACGGAGAACATGCGGTGCCTCGGCCCGCCGAAACGTAGCGGTCACCCATCTGGTCCCGCTGGGTCGGCCCCGGCCACCTGGAGGCTGATGAGATCGTGTCGGTGCGTTCCAGGTCCACCCATCGCGGACTGCAGGAGAACGACCAGGTTTCCGTCACACGGAACGTGGCATCGAGGACATGCTTGCCCCTGAGCTTGGTGGGCGAGAACTCGAAGTACATGCGGTTCACGTAGCCGGACCCGCAGTAGTACGACACGCCGTTGATCACCGCAGAGCCGCACTTGCCGACGCTCATGCCGTTCTCGCCGTTGCCGAAGGCATAGAAGACATCGCCGTCGGACGAGAGCACCGTGCGCTCCGACTGGCCCGCTTCCACGGACGGGTCGATGTAGAGAGGGAAGTCCTCGGCCGGGGTGGCGGCGATGAGAGCCGCATCCGGCACCACCGTCAGTGAGTCCGGCGCCAGCTCCACCTCCATGACCGCGGCCTTGTCACCGGCCCCAGGACCAGCCAGCGCGTCACCCTCCTCCGGAGGCGCCACCGGCTCCGGCACCTCCTCCTGCGCGGAGGCGGTCCGGGCGGAAACCCCGGCCCGTTCACGGAAGCCCGCAGTCTGCGCGCTCACCCCCGCGTCCGAGGCCGATACACCGTCATCACCGGCGGAATTCCACATCCGGGCGGTCGGCGAAACGGAACACCACCTGGCCGTTGCCGTCCAGCGCCTCCACACTGCCCACCGCGCCCTCGCGCAGCCGCAGCCCGTCGGCCTTCAGGCCGTACTCGATCGCCTTCAGCTCGGGAAGTGCCGCCGCCTCAGGCGTCTCGACCTCCAGCACCTGGCGGAACCCATCCACCGTCGCGGTCAGGATCAGGTTCACGTCCGGCAGGACGTTCTCGTAGACAGCACGCTCGCTGTCGAGGCGGGGCTCCGGCAACTGCCCGGGCCAGCCCATCGACACCGACTGACCGTCCTGCCCGATCGTCGCGAGCCCCTCGCCCGGACCGCCTCCGGAGAACGACAGATCCACCACGGCGGCCTTCGGACCGATCGAACCGTCTTCGCGACGCGTGAGTGTCGGGTCCGGCTCAGCCCAGCCGTTCCCGGTGTCCACCCGGACCGGCACAGTCGACTTCTCCAGCGTGAACGTCGCCCCATCCGGGTTCGCGAACACGGTCTCCCGCTCCGTTCGCTCCCCCACCACCTCCACCCGGTCACCGGAGTCCGCGGCTTTCTTCAGTGCCTTCTCGGACTCGGTCAGGCCGAGGGCAGGGGATCCATCCGCCACCGCAGGACTGGCTGTCAACGTCGGCACCGCCCCTGTCAGCAGCACCCAGGCTGCCGCCAGGGCGAGTACACGCCCCCGTCTGTGGGCGCGCGTCGCGCACCTTGGTCTCGCGTTCATTCCCCACCCGTAACTTCATCCGGCACACAGAGTGCACGGTCTGGTGTACGACATGTACACATGGAGTGAAGATCAGAGAGTTCTGCGTGATCTTCCCGTGGGGATCCAATGACGCAGGCAACAACTTGTCAACGCACTTGTCTGCACACCCCCACAACTTCGCGCACGGATCCGACATCTGTCGCCGACTGTCGCGAGCAAACGGGACACAAGCCCCAGTTCTGAGTGATGAAGAGCATGGAGCCTGGAGGCAACTTCGTAGAGCACCGATGTTCGCCGGGCTGCCCGTGACGGATCTGGTCGAGCACCCTGTGCCTGATGGGTTCTGAATGTCGCAACAAGTGGTGTCGCCGATGGAGATCGGGCTTGGTGCATGGGGACAACCCGGCTCCGAAGATCGCTTGCCCTCGACTCGGCTTCCCTGAGAAGGTCCGTCTGACGGCTGTGGACGGCCGCATTCCGGGGAGGGAATCATGACGAGCGCGGGGATCCTGCTGCTCACGCTGGGCTTGGCCAGCTCCGCATGGGGTGCAATGTTTCTGTTCAACTTCCGAAGGGCGGCAAACAAGGCGGCCGAGCGTCGCAACGCGGTGCGGGCCGTGACCGCGGCTCGCACCGTGGATCTGGGACTCACTCAGCCGTCGATGTTTGGTGCCTGGTTCTTCCGACTCGTCGGCGGCATCGTCCTGCCGGCAGGCCTTTTCCTCGCGTTCGTCGGTCTGGCACTCACCGTGGCGGAGTAGCCTCACCACGCCGACCCGCTGACCGCTCGCCCCGCTCCCCACCGAGACCGTGTCGTTCCGCAGCGAGAGCTTCGACGCCCGGGCGGTGGCGCGTTCCGCCCCACCCCGCCACCTCCCCCGCGTGACCGACACCACCCACCACCCTCCCCTCCCAGCCGCGACAATGGGACCCGTGATCACTTCGCCGCCACGAGGTACCGGCTCCAAGGGCAACGGCCAGCGTCGGCCCGAGGCCACGCCTTACGTCGACCTGACCAGGGACGAGTGGAGCGCGCTGCGCGACAAGACGCCGCTGCCGCTCTCCGCCGACGAGGTCGAGCGGCTGCGGGGGCTCGGCGACGTCATCGACCTCGACGAGGTCCGGGACATCTACCTGCCGCTCTCCCGGCTGCTCAATCTGTACGTCCAGGCCACCAGCGGGCTGCGCGGCGCGCTCAACACGTTCCTCGGCGAGCGCGCCGAGCAGCGCGGCACCCCGTTCGTCATAGGGGTCGCCGGCTCCGTCGCCGTCGGCAAGTCCACCGTCGCCCGCCTCCTCCAGGCGCTGCTCGCCCGCTGGCCCGAGCACCCGCGCGTGGAGCTGGTCACCACCGACGGCTTCCTCTATCCGATGGAGGAGCTGAAGGAACGCGGGCTGATGTCCCGCAAGGGTTTCCCCGAGTCGTACGACCGCCGCGCCCTGACCCGGTTCGTCGCCGACATCAAGGCGGGGAAGGAGGAGGTCACCGCCCCGGTCTACTCCCACCTCATCTACGACATCGTCCCTGGTGAGCGCCTCGTGGTCCGCCGCCCCGACATCCTGATCGTCGAGGGGCTGAACGTCCTCCAGCCGGCGCTGCCCGGCAAGGACGGCCGGACGCGGGTCGGGCTCGCCGACTACTTCGACTTCTCGGTGTACGTCGACGCCCGGCCGGAGGACATCGAGCGCTGGTATCTCAACCGCTTCCGCCGGCTCCGCGAGACCGCGTTCCAGAACCCCTTCTCGTACTTCCAGAAGTACACCCAGGTCTCCGAGGAGGAGGCCCTGGAGTACGCCCGCACGATGTGGCGGACCATCAACAAGGTGAACCTGCTGGAGAACGTGGCGCCGACGCGCGGCCGGGCCACTCTCGTCGTGCGCAAGGGACCGGATCACAAGGTGCAGCGGCTGTCCCTGCGTAAGCTCTGACGACAACGCCCCTGGTACGGAAGCGACTTCCGGTACCAGGGGCGTCGGCGTCTCTGCCTGACGGGCGGCGGGGTTCTAGCCGAGCGCCGACTTCACCACGTCGGCCAGTCGGCCGGCCACGGCGCGCGCCTGCTCGATGTCGGCGGCCTCGACCATCACGCGTACGAGCGGCTCGGTGCCCGAGGGGCGGAGCAGGACGCGACCGGTGGAGCCCAGCTCCCGCTCGGCGTCGCCGACCGCGGCGGCCAGTTCGCCGGAGGTCTTCACCCGGGACCTGTCGACGTCGGGCACGTTGATGAGGACCTGCGGCAGCCGCTCCATGACGCCGGCCAGCTCCGCGAGGGACTTCCCGGTGGCCGCGACCCGCGCCGCCAGCATCAGACCGGTGAGCGTGCCGTCGCCGGTGGTGGCGTGGTCGAGCACGATGACGTGCCCGGACTGCTCGCCGCCCAGCGCGTAGCCGTGCTCCTTCATCGACTCCAGGACGTAACGGTCGCCGACCGCCGTCTGCACCAGCTGGAGGCCTTCGCGCTCCATGGCCAGCTTGAAGCCGAGGTTGGACATCACGGTCGCGACGACGGTGTCGCCGCGCAGCGTCCCGGCCTCGCGCATGGCGAGCGCGAGGACGGCGAGGATCTGGTCGCCGTCGATCTCGTTGCCCGCCGCGTCCACGGCCAGGCAGCGGTCCGCGTCACCGTCGTGGGCGATGCCGAAGTGGGCGCCGTGCTCGACGACGGCTTCCTTGAGCAGGCCGAGGTGGGTGGAGCCGCAGCCGTCGTTGATGTTGAGGCCGTCGGGCTCCGCGCCGATGGTGACGACCTCGGCACCGGCCCGGGCGAACGCCTCGGGCGACACGCGCGCGGCCGCGCCGTGCGCCTCGTCGAGGACGACCTTGAGCCCGTCGAGGCGGTTCGGCAGGACGGCGATGAGGTGGGCGACGTACTTGTCGAAGCCCTCGTCGTAGTCACGGACCCGGCCCACGCCGGCGCCGGTCGGCCGCTCCCACGGGGCGCCGGTCCGGTGCTCCTCGTAGACGGACTCGATCCGGTCCTCCAGCTCGTCGGCGAGCTTGTGGCCGCCCCGGGCGAAGAACTTGATGCCGTTGTCGGGCATCGCGTTGTGGCTGGCGGAGAGCATCACGCCGAGGTCGGCGCCGAGCGCTCCGGTGAGGTACGCCACAGCGGGGGTGGGCAGGACGCCGACGCGCAGGACGTCGACGCCCGCGCTCGCGAGGCCCGCCACGACGGCCGCCTCCAGGAACTCTCCCGACGCACGGGGGTCACGCCCGACCACCGCGGTCGGCCGATGGCCCTCGAAGGTCCCCGCCTCGGCGAGCACGTGCGCCGCCGCGACCGACAGGCCGAGCGCGAGCTCCGCCGTCAGATCCGCGTTCGCCACACCGCGCACACCATCCGTGCCGAAGAGTCGTCCCACAGCTGTCCTCCGAAACTGCTCCGAAAAGTGCGATCCCCTGAACGCGTGATGCCCGTTTTCGCGTCAAAGCTGACCGAAAGGGCCCAGGGGGAGGAAAAGACGTACGCCCCGGCAGCACGGGCAGTGCCGCCGGGGCGTACGTGCAAAGCAGACCGAGCAGGCGATTAGCGCTTGCTGTACTGCGGGGCCTTGCGGGCCTTCTTGAGACCGGCCTTCTTGCGCTCGACCGCACGGTCGTCGCGGGAGAGGAAGCCGGCCTTCTTCAGCGGACCGCGGTTGTTCTCCACGTCCGCCTCGTTCAGGGCGCGGGCCACACCGAGACGCAGGGCGCCGGCCTGGCCGGAGACGCCGCCACCCGAGATGCGGGCGATGACGTCGTAGCGGTTGTCGAGCTCGAGCACCTTGAAGGGCTCGTTGACTTCCTGCTGGTGGACCTTGTTCGGGAAGTAGTCCTCGAGCGTACGCCCGTTGATCTTCCACTTGCCGGTGCCGGGAACGATCCGGACGCGGGCGATGGCGTTCTTGCGACGGCCCAGGCCGGCGGCCGGCTGCGGGTCACCGAAGCGCGACGCCAGGGACTCCGAGGTGTACTCACCCTCGACGGGGACCTCGGACTCGAAGGTGGTGACCTCGGCGTAGGTCTCCTCGCCCTCGATGGGGTTCTCAACAGTGGTCTCGGCCACGATTCTCCTCAGATTTCTTTCGTTCTTAGGGGTGTGGCCGGAACTACTGCGCGACCTGGGTGATCTCGAACGGGACCGGCTGCTGGGCAGCGTGCGGGTGGTTCTCGCCCGCGTAGACCTTCAGCTTCGAGAGCATCTGACGGCCCAGGGTGTTCTTGGGGATCATGCCCTTGATGGCCTTCTCGACGGCCTTCTCGGGGTTCTTCTCCAGCAGCTCGTCGTAACGGACGGAGCGCAGACCACCCGGGAAGCCGGAGTGGCGGTACGCCAGCTTCTGGGTCTTCTTGTTGCCGGAGAGGTGGACCTTGTCGGCGTTGATGATGATGACAAAGTCGCCCATGTCCATGTGGGGCGCGTAGACGGGCTTGTGCTTACCCCGGAGGAGGTTCGCAGCCGTCGTCGCCAGACGACCCAGGACAACGTCCTGCGCGTCGATGATGTGCCACTGGCGAGTGACATCGCCGGGCTTGGGGCTGTACGTACGCACTTCGTAGCCTTCGCTTCTTCAGTGGATGGAGTCCAGACACACCTGAAGCGATCATGCAGCTGGGGCCTGCACTGCCGGGAACACCGCCCGTATGCGAGCCACTGGTAACTGCTCCAGGGAACCTGCGTAAGGGCCCTTCGCGTGAGAACGACGAAGCCGATACGCATAACAAACCGCAACGGTACCCGCGCCACCCCCGACGGGTCAAAACGCCGCAGGACACCGGGTCAGCGCGCGCTCCACCCGGCGTCCGTCCCAGACCGGCTCGACGCCCCCCTCGCGCGGCTCGGCCCCGAGGGGCCCCCGGCTTCGGAGGGCTCTGCGCCGGACTCCGTCCGCCGACCCGGCGGCCGCTGAACCCTCCTCGGAGTCAGCGCGCGCGCTCCACCCGGCGTTCGTCCCAGACCGGCTCGGGGGTCTCCCGGACGACGCCGTCCGAGCCGAAGACCAGATACCGGTCGAAGGTCTTCGCGAACCAGCGGTCGTGCGTGACGGCCAGCACCGTGCCGTCGTACGACTCCAGGCCGTCCTGGAGCGCCTCCGCGGACTCCAGGTCCAGGTTGTCCGTCGGCTCGTCGAGGAGCAGCGCCGTCGTGCCGGACAGCTCCAGGAGCAGGATCTGGAAGCGGGCCTGCTGGCCGCCGGAGAGCTTCTCGAAGGGCTGGTCGCCCTGGCCCTCCAGTTCGTACCGCCGCAGGACAGACATCGCCCCGCCCCGGTCCTTCGCGTGTTCCGACCAGAGGATGTCCACGAGCGAGCGGCCCAGGAGCTCCGGGTGGGCGTGGGTCTGCGCGAAGTGACCCGGCACGACCCGCGCGCCGAGCTTCCACTCGCCGGTGTGGGCCACGGACGGGTCCCCGGCCAGCAGACGCAGGAAGTGTGACTTGCCCGACCCGTTCGAGCCGAGGACGGCGACCCGCTCCCCGTAGAAGATCTCCAGCGAGAACGGCTTCATCAGACCGGTCAGCTCAAGGTTCTCGGCTGTCACGGCCCGCACCCCGGTCCGGCCGCCGCGCAGCCGCATCCGGATGTCCTGCTCGCGCGGCGGCTCCGGCGGCGGGCCGGCCTCCTCGAACTTCCTCAGCCGGGTCTGCGCCGCCGCGTACCGCGACGCCATGTCGTGGCTGACCGACGCCGCCTGCCGCAGGTTGATCACCAGCTTCTTCAGCTGAGCGTGCTTCTCCTCCCAGCGCCGCTTCAGCTCCTCGAAGCGCGCGAAGCGGTCCCGCCGCGCCTCGTGGAAGGTCCCGAAGCCGCCGCCGTGCACCCAGACGTCCGACCCGGCCGGACCCGGCTCGACCGCGATGATCTTCTGCGCGGCCCTGGCGAGCAGCTCCCGGTCGTGGGAGATGAAGAGCACGGTCTTACGGGTCTCCCGCAGCCGCTCCTCCAGCCACCGCTTCCCCGGAACGTCCAGGTAGTTGTCCGGCTCGTCGAGGAGCAGCACCTCGTCGGTGCCGCGCAGCAGCGACTCCAGGACCAGCCGCTTCTGCTCGCCGCCGCTGAGCGTGCGGACCTCGCGGAACTGCGCCTTCTCGTACGGGACGCCCAGCGCCGCCATGGTGCACATGTCCCAGACGGTCTCGGCCTCGTACCCCTGGACCTCCGCCCAGTCGCTGAGGGCCTGCGCGTACTTCATCTGCGCGGCCTCGTCGTCGACCGTCATGATCAGGTGCTCGGCCCTGTCGACCGCCTCCGCCGCCTCGCGGATGCGCGGCTGGGCGACGGACACCAGCAGGTCACGGACCGTACGGTCGTCCCGGACCGACCCGACGAACTGCGGCATCACGCCGAGCCCGCCGCTCACGGTGACCGAGCCGCCGTGCGGCTGGAGCTCCCCGGCGATCATGCGGAGCAGCGTGGTCTTCCCGGCGCCGTTGGCCCCGACCAGGGCGACGACCGCGCCCTCCCCGACCCGGAAGGAGGCGTCCGCGAGCAGGACCCTCCCGTCGGGAAGGTAGTACTCCAGATGCGCGGCCTCGACATGTCCCATGAGGTGCATTGTCGCCGCCCGCACCGCTTACGCCCAACCGGTTTAGGATGCGCGGCATGAGCTTTGGGGGACCCCAGTGGCCGCAGGAGCCGCAGCAGCCGTACGGGCAGCAGCCGCAGCAGCCGGGACAACAGCACTACGGACAGCAGCAGTACGGACAGCAGCAGCACGCACAGCAGCACGGGAACCAGTTCGGGCCGGGGGTACCTCCCGGGCCGCAGGGCCCGGGAGGACAGCCGAGCCCCTTCCCGGGCACCCCGGAGGGCGGGACACCCGACTGGGGCGCCCTCGCCGACGCCTCCGCGGCCGGTCGGCGCCGTAAGCGCTGGCTGGTGATCGGTGGTGGCGTGCTCGCGGCCCTCGTGGTCGGCGCGGTCGTCGCCACGGCGGTCGTGAACAGCAACAAGGGCGACAACGCGGGGAAGAACGGCACGGTGACCCCGACCGGCTCGGCCGCCCCCAGCGACTCCCCCACTCCCGGCCCGACCTTCTCCTCCGTCGCGCCGCCGCCCCCGCCCAACCCCAAGGACTACATCTCGGACGGTAAGAAGGACAAGGCGCCGCTGAGCGCCGAGGGCCTCTTCCCGGGCAAGAAGCTGACGATGAGCGGCCGCGCCTACAAGAAGGGCGCGACCTCCTCGACGGCCGACTGCGCGAGCGTCACGCAGGGCGGTCTGGGCGCGGTCCTGAAGAAGAACGGCTGCGACCGGGTGATCCGCGCCACATACGTGAAGGACGGCGTCGCCATCACCGTCGGCGTCGCCGTGTTCCCGACCGAGGCGGCCGCCCTGAAGGCGAAGAACCAGGCCAGCGGGGGCATCGCGCCCCTGGCCGGGGCGGGCGTGAAGGACTTCTGCCGCGCCACGGTCTGTCTGCGCCGGGCCAACTCGATCGGCCGGTACGCGTACTTCACGCAGGCCGGCTTCACCGACGGCAAGAAGGTCACCACGTCCGACAAGGGCGTCTTCCAGGCCAGCGACGACCTGGGCACCTTCGCCTTCAACCAGATCTACGCCCGCGGCAAGTCCCAGGCCTCCGCGGCGGCGGGCGCTCCCAAGGAGTGACGGCGAGGGGCGGGCGCCGGACGGGCCCCCGCCCCCGGCGACGCGGTGAGGATGTACGGCCGGATCAGCAGCAGCCGGCGCCCGGCAGGGTGCGCCTGTTCCTGGCCTCGCGGTTGCGGGCGGCCAGTTGCTCGTCGGCCGGGTAGCCGACCTCCTCGAGGGTGAGGCCGTGCGGCCTGACCACGTGCACGGCCGAATCGCGCACACCGGCCGCCAGCACCTTCGCGGGCCATTCCACCGGACGGTGCCCGTCGCCGACGAAGAGCAGCGCGCCGACGAGCGAGCGGACCATGTTGTGGCAGAAGGCGTCCGCCTTCACGGTCGCTTCCAGAACGCCCCCGGGCCGCCGCTCCCACCGCAGCTCCTGGAGCGTACGGATGGTGGTCGCACCCTCGCGCTTCTTGCAGTACGCGGCGAAGTCGTGCTCGCCGACGAGCCGCTCGGCGGCGGCGTTCATCGCGTCCATGTCGAGGGTCCAGTCGTGCCACAGGACGTGCCCGCGCAGGAGGGGGTCGACACCGCCGGGGTTGTCCGTGACGCGGTAGGCGTAGCGGCGCCAGATCGCGGAGAAGCGCGCGTTGAACCCGGCGGGGGCCTCGGTGAGCCGCCAGACCCGTACGTCGTGGGAGAGCCGCCCGGCGAGCCGCCTGAGCAGCTTGTCCCGGTGCTCGGTCCACAGCTCGACGGGCAGGTCGACGTGCGCGACCTGGCCGCGGGCGTGCACACCGGCGTCGGTGCGGCCGGCGACGGTCAGCTCGTACGTCTCCTTCGACCGGGTGACGGTCTTCAGGGCGTCCTCGATGTCACCCTGGACGGTCCGCTGCCCCTGCGCCTGCTTGGCCCAGCCGGAGAAGTCCTTGCCGTCGTACGAAAGGTCGAGCCGCACCCGTACGAAGCCGTCCTGCACGTCGTCGCTCACGCGATCAATCCTCTCAACATCACGGGAACGGGCCCGTACCCCTAGGGGTACGGGCCCGCACACAGGATCGTCGGAACGCTTACGCGTCCTTCACGGATCTACTTGGTCGAGTCCTCGACGGGCTCGGCCGGGGCCTCAGCGGCGTCCTCGACCTTGGTGTCCTCGACCTTGGCGGCCTCGTCGGCCTCCTTGACGGCGCGCTTGGTGGCGGCCTCGGCCTCGGCGACGGTCGCCTTCTTGGCGATCTCGCCCTCGACCAGCTCGATCACAGCCATCGGGGCGTTGTCGCCACGACGGTTGCCGATCTTGGTGATACGGGTGTAGCCACCCGGGCGCTCGGAGTAGCGCGGGGCGATCTCGGTGAAGAGCGTGTGGACGACGCCCTTGTCCGTGATCGTCTGCAGCACCAGGCGACGGTTGTGGATGTCGCCCTTCTTCGCCTTGGTGATCAGGCGCTCGGCGACCGGACGCAGGCGGCGGGCCTTGGCCTCGGTCGTGGTGATGCGGCCGTGCTCGAAGAGGGACTTCGCCAGGTTGGCGAGCAGCAGACGCTCGTGAGCGGCGCTGCCACCGAGGCGGGCACCCTTGGCGGGACGCGGCATGGTGTTTCTCCTTGTGATCTGCACCGGCCGTGTGAGGTACCGGTGTCAGTGTCCGAGCAGGCGGTTACCTGTCGGAGATCCGGGCTGGCCCCCTGCGGGGGCGCCCGGAAGGGGCGCGGGGACCGTGTGGGCGCGATCAAGCGCTGCGCCCCCGCACCCGAGTACGGACCGGGAAGGCCCGAGCTCTTAGTACTGCTCGGTCTCGACGAAGCCCGCGTCCGCGTCGTCGTCGGCGCCGAAGGCGTCGGCGGCGGCGGTCGGGTCGAATCCGGGCGGGCTGTCCTTGAGGGCCAGGCCCATGCCGGCCAGCTTCGCCTTGACCTCGTCGATCGACTTCGCACCGAAGTTGCGGATGTCGAGCAGGTCGGCCTCGGAGCGCGCCACGAGCTCACCCACGGAGTGGATGCCCTCACGCTTGAGGCAGTTGTACGAACGAACGGTGAGCTCGAGCTCCTCGATCGGCAGCGCCAGGTCGGCGGCGAGGGCGGCGTCCGTCGGGGACGGGCCCATGTCGATGCCCTCGGCGTCGATGTTGAGCTCGCGCGCCAGACCGAACAGCTCGACCAGCGTCTTACCGGCGGACGCCATGGCGTCGCGCGGCCGCATGGCCTGCTTGGTCTCGACGTCGACGATCAGCTTGTCGAAGTCGGTGCGCTGCTCGACACGGGTCGCCTCGACCTTGTACGTGACCTTGAGCACCGGCGAGTAGATGGAGTCGACCGGGATACGGCCGATCTCCTGGCCCACCTGCTTGTTCTGCACGGCGGAGACGTAGCCGCGACCGCGCTCGACGGTCAGCTCCATCTCCAGCTTGCCCTTGCCGTTGAGCGTGGCGAGCACCAGGTCGGGGTTGTGCACCTCGACACCGGCCGGCGGGGCGATGTCAGCAGCGGTGACCAGGCCGGGGCCCTGCTTGCGCAGGTACATCACGACCGGCTCGTCGTGCTCCGAGGAGACGACCAGCTGCTTGATGTTCAGGATGAGGTCGGTGACGTCCTCCTTGACGCCCGGCACGGTGGTGAACTCGTGCAGGACACCGTCGATGCGGATGGACGTGACCGCCGCACCCGGGATCGAGGAGAGGAGCGTACGGCGGAGGCTGTTGCCGAGCGTGTAGCCGAAGCCCGGCTCCAGGGGCTCGATGACGAACCGCGAGCGGAACTCGTCGACGACCTCTTCGGTCAGCGAGGGACGCTGAGCGATAAGCATGGTGTGTGTTCCTTCAGTCGTGGACGCCCACTATTTGACGCCCGACGGGTACTACGTCTCTCAAGGGTACGGGCGGCACGCCTCCGAAGAGCCGTACCGCCCAACCCTCAAACCAACCGTTGCCGGTCGCTACATCGGACGCGGAACGTCAGACGCGGCGACGCTTCGGCGGACGGCAGCCGTTGTGCGGCGTGGGGGTGACGTCCTGGATCGAACCGACCTCGAGGCCCGTGGCCTGGAGGGAGCGGATCGCGGTCTCACGGCCGGAGCCGGGACCCTTGACGAAGACGTCGACCTTGCGCATGCCGTGCTCCTGCGCGCGGCGAGCGGCCGACTCGGCGGCCATCTGCGCGGCGAACGGGGTGGACTTGCGCGAGCCCTTGAAGCCGACGTGGCCGGCGGAGGCCCAGGAGATCACGTTGCCCGAGGGGTCCGTGATCGAGACGATCGTGTTGTTGAACGTGCTCTTGATGTGCGCGTGGCCGTGAGCGACGTTCTTCTTTTCCTTGCGGCGCACCTTCTTGGCAGCGCCCTGACGACCCTTGGGGGGCATCTATAACTCCTACGGGAGGTGGTCGGTCCTACAGCGAAGACCGCTTGGTCAAGCGTCCGCTGAGGACTACTTCTTGCCCGGCTTCTTCTTACCGGCGATGGCGCGACGCGGGCCCTTACGGGTACGGGCGTTCGTGCTGGTGCGCTGACCGTGCACGGGCAGGCCGCGACGGTGGCGGATGCCCTGGTAGCACTGGATCTCGATCTTGCGGCGGATGTCGCCCTGGATCTCGCGGCGGAGGTCACCCTCGGTCTGGAGGTTGGCGTCCACGTACTCGCGGATCTTGACCAGGTCCTCTTCGGCCAGGTCACGAACGCGGGTGTTCGGGTTCACGCCCGTGGAGGCGAGGATCTCCTTGGACCGGGTACGCCCGATACCGAAGACGTAGGTGAGTGCGATCTCCACACGCTTTTCGCGCGGGATGTCAACACCGGAAACGCGTGCCATTCAATGGCTCCTGTGTGTTCGGGGGTCTTCCGCAAAGCCGCTCCCGACCGCCGTATGAGGTACGAATCGGGTCCCCGGCCCCCGCCGGAGGTGCCGCCGACCCTTGCGGGCTGGGCGGGCTCTGCGTATGTACGTACTGCTTGCGTCGCGCGAAGAACTGCGGGGTGCAGGTCGGTCGGCGTGCGTCAGCCCTGGCGCTGCTTGTGGCGCAGGTTGTCGCAGATGACCATGACCCGGCCGTGACGGCGGATCACCTTGCACTTGTCGCAGATCTTCTTGACGCTCGGCTTGACCTTCATGGGATGTGAGGTTCTCCGGGTCAGTGCCACCACCCGCGGCGGAGCCGGGGTGCGGGCAAGATCTACTTGTACCGGTAGACGATCCGGCCACGCGTCAGGTCGTACGGAGAGAGCTCCACGACGACCCGGTCGTCCGGAAGGATTCGGATGTAGTGCATCCGCATCTTGCCGGAGATGTGCGCGAGGACCTTGTGACCGTTCTGGAGCTCCACCTTGAACATGGCGTTCGGGAGGGACTCGATCACGGTGCCCTCGATTTCGATGGCACCTTGCTTCTTGGCCACGCTTCGCCTTTCGAATCGGCTACCTTGATCGACTCTCGCTCCGCGTGCGGACACACGGGTACACGAGAGCCGACGCATCAGTCTACGCCAGGGCCCCGGAAAAGACGAATCCGGGAAGTTTGCCCACCGGAGAAGATCCTTACGCAGCCGACCACGCCGCAGCCCCACTCCGGCGAACCTGGGAGCCTCCCCCGCCCCACAGGGCCCAGGCGAAGGCCCGGTCCGCCCTCTCCGACCCCCAGGGGCTAGGCCAGCGGATCGGGGGCCGCTACGACCCCCAGCTCCGCCAGCTTCGCCCTGCCGCCGTCGGGGGACGTCAGGACCAGAGGGCCTTCCTCGGTGAGGGCGACCGAGTGCTCCCAGTGGGAGGACCAGGTGCCGTCCGTGGAGACGACCGTCCAGTCGTCCTCCAGGACCTCCGTGCGCGGCGTGCCGAGCGAGACCATCGGCTCGATCGCCAGACAGAAGCCGGGCACCAGCTTCGGGCCCTTCCCGCGCTTGCGGGAGACGTAGTTCAGGAGGTGCGGGTCCATGTGCATCTCGGTGCCGATGCCGTGGCCGCCGTAGTCCTCGACGATGCCGTACTTGCCGCCGCCCGGCTTCGGCTGGCGGCGGATGTACGTCTCGATCGCCCGCGACACGTCCACGAGCCGGTTGCCGTTCCTCATCGCGGCGATGCCGGCCCACATCGACTCCTCGGTCACCCGCGAGAGCTCGATCAGCTCCGGAGCATGGCCCGAGCCCACGAACGCCGTGTACGCCGCGTCGCCGTGCCAGCCGTCGACGATCGCGCCCGCGTCGATCGAGATGATGTCGCCGTCCTTGAGGACGGTCTTCTCGTCCGGGATGCCGTGGACCACGACCTCGTTCACCGAGGTGCAGATCGTCGCGGGGAATCCGCCGTACCCGAGGAAGTTCGACTTCGCCCCGTGGTCCGCGATCACCTTCCGCGCGACCTCGTCCAGGTCCTTCGTCGTGGCGCCCGGCACCGCCGCCTCACGCGTGGCCGCGTGGATGGCGGCGACGACAAGCCCCGCCTCGCGCATCTTCGCGATCTGCTCGGGGGTCTTGATCTGCACCATCGTGACGGGGGCCTTTCCTACGAGTACACGGGACAGAACAACGATACGGCCGCGGCGCCCCCGAGGGGCACCGCGGCCGTGTCGTACGAACCAGGGTCACTTCTTGAGCGCGGCCATCGCCTTCGCGGTGACCTCGTCCACCTTGCCGAGCGCCGAGATCGTCACGACCAGGTTCTGCGCCCGGTAGTAGTCGATGATCGGCTCGGTCTGCGTGTGGTAGACCTCCAGGCGCCGGCGGACGGTCTCCTCGGAGTCGTCGTCACGCTGGAAGAGCTCCCCGCCGCAGACGTCGCAGACGCCCTCGGTCTTCGGAGCGTTGTACGTCAGGTGGAACACGTGCGCGCTGTCGTTGCGGCAGATGCGGCGACCCGCGATCCGCTTCACGACCTCGTCCTCGGGGACCTCCAGGTCCAGGACCGCGTCCAGCTGCATGTCCTCGGCCTTGAGCACCACGTCGAGCGCCTCGGCCTGGGCCACGTTCCGCGGGAAACCGTCGAGCAGGAAGCCGCCCACGGCGTCGGCCTGCTCCATGCGGTCCTTGGCCATCCCGATGGTCACCTCGTCGGGCACGAGGTCGCCGGCGTCCATGTACGCCTTGGCCTTCACGCCCAGCTCCGTGCCCTGCGAGATGTTGGCACGGAACAGGTCACCCGTGGAGATGTGCGGAATGTCCAGGTTCTTGGCAAGGAACGCAGCCTGCGTACCCTTGCCGGCCCCGGGCGGTCCGACGAGGACGATTCGCATCAGCGGAGGAACCCTTCGTAATTGCGCTGCTGGAGCTGGCTCTCGATCTGCTTCACGGTCTCCAGCCCCACACCCACGATGATGAGGATGCTCGTCCCACCGAAGGGGAAGTTGGCATTGGCACCGCCGAAGCCTGCCAACGCCATCGTCGGCACAAGAGCGATCAGACCCAGATACAGCGAGCCCGGCCAAGTGATCCGGTTGAGCACGTAGCTCAGATACTCGGCAGTAGGTCGACCAGCCCGGATACCCGGGATGAAGCCACCATACTTCTTCATGTTGTCCGCGACTTCCTCGGGGTTGAACGAGATCGCCACGTAGAAGAAGGCGAAGAACACGATCAGGAGGAAGTACGTAGCGATGTAGTAGGGGTGGTCACCCTTGACGAAGTGGGCTTCGATCCAGGTCTTCCACCCTGCGGTGGAACTCGAGAACTGAGCGATCAAGGCCGGGATGTAGAGCAGCGACGAGGCGAAGATGACAGGAATCACACCTGCCTGGTTCACCTTGAGAGGGATATAAGTGGACGTTCCGCCGTAGGACCTGCGGCCGATCATCCGCTTCGCGTACTGCACCGGGATGCGCCGCTGGGCCTGCTCGACGAAGACGACGAGAGCCACCATCACGAAGCCGATCAGGATGACGGTGCCGAACTCGATCCAGCCCTTGGCGAGCTTGCCGCTCTCCTTGATGGCCCACAGGGCGCCCGGGAAGCCGGCGGCGATCGAGATGAACATCAGGATCGACATGCCGTTGCCGATGCCGCGGTCGGTGATGAGCTCACCGAGCCACATGACGACGGCGGTACCGGCGGTCATCGTGATGACCATGGTGGCGGTGACGAAGATCGACTGGTCGGGGACGACCTGGTTGGCCACCGTGCAGCCGCTGAAGAGCGCGCCGGTGCGGGCCGTGGCCACGAGACCGGTGCCCTGGAGGATGGCGAGCGCGATCGTCAGATAACGCGTGTACTGCGTGATCTTGGCCGTGCCCGACTGACCCTCCTTCTTGAGGGCCTCGAGGCGCGGGATCACGACGGTCAGCAGCTGCAGGATGATGCTCGCCGTGATGTACGGCATGATGCCGAGCGCGAAGATGGTGATCTGCAGCAGCGCCCCGCCGCTGAACATGTTCACCAGGCCGAACAGGGAGTTGTTGCCCTGGCTCGCCTGGTCCACACACTGCTGTACGGCCTGGTAGCTGACACCGGGGACGGGGATGTGTGCCCCGAGCCGGTACAGCACGATGATGCCGAGCGTGAAGAGCAGCTTCTTGCGCAGGTCGGGCGTCTTGAACGCCCGGGCGAACGCGGTGAGCACGGTGCCTCCTGCGACCCCCGCGCCATGCGCATGAGGTGACGGTCTTGAGGTTCGACGAATAGGTAACGGTCGTGAAATCCGTGTGGGCATACCGCACGGAGCCTAGACAGTGCACGCCACCTTACCGGCGACCATGCCCCCCTAGGAACGACCAACCGGGGATGCCCCTTTTGGGAGGCATCCCCGGTCGGATGTTCAAGCCATCGAGTCGTCTCAGACGAGCTCGGTGACGGTGCCGCCGGCGGCGGCGATCTTCTCCTTGGCGGAGCCGGAGACGGCGTCGACCGTCACCTGCAGCGCCACGGAGACCTCGCCGGTGCCGAGCACCTTGACGAGCTGGTTCTTACGAACCGCACCCTTGGCGACCAGATCGGCCACCGTGACCTCGCCACCCTGCGGGTAGAGCGCGGCCAGCTTGTCCAGGTTCACGACCTGGTACTCGGTGCGGAACGGGTTCTTGAAGCCCTTGAGCTTCGGGAGACGCATGTGGAGGGGCATCTGCCCACCCTCGAAGCGCTCCGGAACCTGGTAGCGGGCCTTGGTGCCCTTCGTACCACGACCGGCCGTCTTACCCTTCGACGCCTCACCACGACCCACACGGGTCTTGGCGGTCTTGGCGCCCGGGGCGGGACGGAGGTTGTGGACCTTCAGCGGGTTGTTCTCCGCCATGTCAGTCGACCTCCTCGACCGTCACGAGGTGGCGGACGGTGTGCACCATTCCGCGGAACTCGGGGCGGTCCTCCTTGACGACCACGTCGTTCAGGCGCTTGAGCCCGAGCGAACGCAGGGTGTCGCGGTGGTTCTGCTTGCTGCCGATGTACGACTTCGTCTGCGTGATCTTGAGGCGAGCCATTACGCACCCGCTCCCGCACGCGCACGAAGCAGAGCCGCGGGGGCGACGTCCTCGAGGGGCAGACCACGGCGAGCCGCGATCTCCTCGGGGCGCTGCAGACCCTTCAGGGCCTCCACGGTCGCGTGCACGATGTTGATCGCGTTGTCGGAGCCGAGCGACTTCGACAGGATGTCGTGAACGCCGGCGCACTCGAGCACGGCACGCACCGGGCCACCGGCGATAACGCCGGTACCGGGGGAAGCCGGCTTGAGCAGGACGACGCCCGCGGCCTTCTCGCCCTGGATCGGGTGAGGGATGGTGCCCTGGATGCGCGGAACCTTGAAGAAGTTCTTCTTGGCTTCCTCGACGCCCTTGGCGATGGCCGCGGGAACTTCCTTGGCCTTGCCGTAACCGACACCTACGGTGCCGTCACCGTCACCCACCACGACGAGCGCGGTGAAGGAGAAACGACGACCACCCTTGACAACCTTGGCGACGCGGTTGATCGCGACAACGCGCTCAACGTACGCGGTCTTCTCGGCGGCAGCGCCACCGTCGCGACCCTTCCGGTCCCGCCGCTCGCCGCCACCGGCACCGCTTCCGCGGCGCTGGGGTCCAGCCATTGGATTTACCTCTCTCTGTTACGTCCGTTAGTCCCGGAACCGGGGCTTAGAACTTCAGCCCGGCTTCGCGGGCGGCGTCAGCCAGAGCGGCAATGCGCCCGGCGTACCTGTTGCCACCACGGTCGAACACGACAGCCTCGACACCCGCGGCCTTGGCGCGCTCGGCGACGAGCGCGCCGACCTGCTTGGCCTGCGACGACTTGTCACCCTCGCCACCACGGATCGACGCGTCCAGGTTCGACGCGGACGCAAGGGTGTGACCCTTGAGGTCGTCGATGACCTGAGCGGTGATACCGCGGTTCGAACGCGTCACGACGAGGCGCGGACGCTCCGCCGTACCCGACACGTTCTTGCGGATGCGGATGTGACGGCGGGCCTTGGCCGCACGCTTGTAAGCGTCGCCCTTGGCGATCTTCACACCGTATGCCATGGCTTACTTACCAGCCTTTCCGACCTTGCGGCGGATGACCTCGCCGGCGTACTTGACGCCCTTGGCCTTGTACGGGTCGGGCTTCCGCAGCTTGCGGATGTTCGCCGCGACCTCGCCGACCTTCTGCTTGTCGATGCCCTCGACCGAGAACTTGGTCGGCGACTCGACCTTGAAGGAGATGCCCTCGGGCGCCTCCACCAGGATCGGGTGGCTGTAGCCGAGCTGGAACTCCAGGTTGGAGCCCTTCGCGGCGACGCGGTAGCCGACACCGCTGATCTCGAGCGCCTTCACGTAACCCTGGGTCACACCGGTGATCATGTTGGCCACCAGCGTGCGGGACAGGCCGTGGAGGGCCTTGTTCTGACGCTCGTCGTTCGGACGGGTGACGTTGAGAACGCCGTCCTCGCCCTTAACGACCTCGATCGGCGCGGCGACGGTGTGGGTCAGGGTGCCCTTGGAACCCTTGACCGTGACCGCGCGGCCCTCGATGGTGACGTCCACGCCGGCGGGAACCTGGATAGGCAGCTTGCCAATACGCGACATTAGCTATTCCTCCGTTCCCGACTACCAGACGTAGGCGAGGACTTCCCCACCTACGCCCTTCTTGCCTGCCTGCTGGCCGGTCAGGAGACCGTGGGACGTGGAGATGATCGCCACGCCCAGGCCGCCGAGAACCTTCGGCAGGTTGGTGGACTTCGCGTAAACCCGGAGGCCCGGCTTCGAGATCCGCTTGATGCCCGCGATGGAGCGCTCACGGTTCGGACCGAACTTGAGCTCGAGGACGAGGTTCTTGCCGACCTCGGCGTCCTCGACCTTCCAGCCCGTGATGAAGCCCTCCTGCTGGAGGATTTCCGCGATGTGAGACTTGATCTTGCTGTGCGGCATCGACACGGAGTCGTGGTACGCCGAGTTCGCGTTACGCAGACGCGTGAGCATGTCTGCGATGGGATCAGTCATGGTCATGAATTGGCCTTCGGCCTCTCTCGCCGGGGTTTCCTGTATGCGCCATCCCTCTCCCCACACAGGGGCGGGACGGGTGCGGCGCGGGGACCTACGGCGTAGTAAGTCGTACGGGCGGCGGACGCCCAACCCTCCTAGCCTAAGCCATGGAGGGGTGGGCCTCCGCCAACCCTCTGCTTACCGAGAGACTCCGGTTATCCCAAGTAAGGGATTACCAGGAGCTCTTGGTCACGCCCGGCAGCTCGCCACGGTGAGCCATCTCACGAAGGCACACGCGGCACAGGCCGAACTTGCGGTACACGGAGTGGGGACGACCACAGCGCTGGCAGCGCGTGTAGCCGCGCACGCCGAACTTGGGCTTGCGGGCAGCCTTCGCGATGAGAGCCTTCTTCGCCATCTCGCTTACGCCTCCTTGAACGGGAAGCCGAGGTGACGGAGAAGGGCACGGCCCTCAGCGTCGTTGGTCGCCGTGGTCACCACGGTGATGTCCATACCCCGGACACGGTCGATCTTGTCCTGGTCGATCTCGTGGAACATAACCTGCTCCGTGAGACCGAAGGTGTAGTTGCCACGCCCGTCGAACTGCTTGGGGGACAGACCACGGAAGTCGCGGATGCGCGGAAGCGCGAGCGACAGGGTGCGGTCGAGGAACTCCCACATGCGGTCGCCACGGAGGGTGACGTGCGCACCGATCGGCTGGCCCTCACGCAGCTTGAACTGCGCGATGGACTTGCGAGCCTTGGTGACGGCCGGCTTCTGACCGGTGATCGTGGTGAGGTCGCGGATGGCGCCCTCGATCAGCTTGGAGTCGCGGGCGGCGTCGCCCACACCCATGTTGACCACGACCTTGACGAGGCCGGGAATCTGCATGACGTTCTCGTAGGAGAACTCCTCACGCAGCTTGCCCGCGATCTCCTCGCGGTACTTCGTCTTGAGACGCGGAGTGGTGGTGGTAGCCATCAGATGTCCTCACCCGTCCGCTTGGCAACGCGGATCTTGTTGCCCTCGTCGTCGAAGCGGTAACCGACGCGCGTGACGACCTTCTTGCCGTCCTTCTCAACGACCAGCTGGACGTTGGAGACGTGGACCGGCGCCTCGGTCGTGACGATGCCACCGGCCTGCGACGGGCCGGCCTTGGTGTGCTTCTTGACCCGGTTGACACCCTCGACGAGGACGCGGTTCTCGCGGGGGAAGGCCGTGATGACCTTGCCCTGCTTGCCCTTGTCCTTACCGGTGATGACCTGGACCAGGTCGCCCTTCTTGATCTTCATGCTTACAGCACCTCCGGCGCGAGCGAGATGATCTTCATGAACTTCTTCTCGCGCAGCTCACGGCCCACCGGGCCGAAGATACGGGTGCCGCGAGGGTCGCCGTCGTTCTTGAGAATGACAGCGGCGTTCTCGTCGAAGCGGATGTACGAGCCGTCCTGGCGGCGGCGCTCCTTGACGGTGCGAACGATGACCGCCTTGACGACGTCACCCTTCTTCACGTTGCCACCGGGGATCGCGTCCTTGACGGTGGCGACGATGACGTCACCGATGCCCGCGTAGCGGCGACCGGAACCACCGAGAACACGGATGCAAAGGATCTCCTTGGCACCAGTGTTGTCGGCGACACGCAGTCGCGACTCCTGCTGGATCACGTCTATCTCCTGATTGTCTGCCGGTTCCCGGCAGGGGCTTCCCTCGCGGGAGGCCCCTGCCGAGCCTGGCGGAACGAACTCGAAGGGTTACCCCTTCAAGTGATTACTTGGCCTTCTCGAGGATCTCGATGACGCGCCAGTGCTTCGTCGACGACAGCTTCCGGGTCTCCATCAGGAGGACGCGGTCGCCGACGCCGGCAGCGTTCTGCTCGTCGTGAGCCTTGAGCTTGTTCGTACGGCGGATGACCTTGCCGTACAGCGCGTGCTTGACGCGGTCCTCGACGGCGACGACGACGGTCTTGTCCATCTTGTCGCTGACGACCAGGCCCTCGCGGACCTTGCGAGCGTTGCGCTCGGTCTTCTCAGTCACATTGCTCTCGCTCATCAGGCGTTCTCCACCGTCTCGATGCCCAGCTCGCGCTCACGCATCAGGGTGTAGATCCGGGCGATGTCCTTACGGACGGACTTGAGCCGACCGTGGTTCTCGAGCTGACCGGTCGCCGCCTGGAAGCGGAGGTTGAACAGCTCTTCCTTGGCCTCGCGGAGCTTGGCGACAAGCTCCTCGTTGCCCAGCTCGCGCAGCTCGGACGCCTTGGTACCGGCGGTCATCACAGCTCACCTGCTTCGCGCTTAACGATCTTGCACTTCATCGGCAGCTTGTGGGCCGCACGGGTCAGGGCCTCGCGCGCGATCTTCTCGTTCGGGTAGGACAGCTCGAACATCACCCGACCGGGCTTGACGTTCGCGATCCACCACTCCGGCGAACCCTTACCGGAACCCATGCGGGTCTCGGCAGGCTTCTTGGTCAGCGGGCGGTCCGGGTAGATGTTGATCCAGACCTTGCCGCCACGCTTGATGTGGCGGGTCATCGCGATACGAGCCGCCTCGATCTGGCGGTTGGTCACGTACGCCGGAGTGAGGGCCTGAATGCCGTACTCGCCGAACGCAACCTGCGTACCACCCTTGGACATACCGCTGCGCTTCGGGTGGTGCTGCTTGCGGTGCTTGACCCTACGGGGGATCAGCATTTCGGTCAGGCCTCCGTTCCGGTGCTCTCAGCAGCCGGAGCGGCGGCGGGAGCGTCGGCCTTGGGGGCCTCGGCAGCCGGAGCCTGCTGCGGCTTGCGACCGCGACCGCCACGCTCGCCACCGCGACCACCGCGGCCACCGGCCGGACGGTCACCGGCGCCACGGGCCGGGCGGTTACCCGCACGGGCCGCTGCGTTCTCGGCGCGGACCTCGGCGATGTTCTTGACATCGCCCTTGTAGATCCAGACCTTCACGCCGATGCGGCCGAAGGTCGTCTTGGCCTCGAAGAAGCCGTAGTCGACGTTCGCGCGGAGCGTGTGCAGGGGCACACGGCCCTCGCGGTAGAACTCCGAGCGGGACATCTCGGCGCCGCCGAGGCGACCGCCGCACTGGATCTTGATGCCCTTGGCGCCGGCCTTCATCGTGCCCTGCATGCTCTTACGCATGGCGCGACGGAAGGAGACGCGGGAGGAGAGCTGCTCGGCAACGGCCTGAGCAACCAGCTGAGCGTCCATCTCGGGGTTCTTGACCTCGAGGATGTTCAGCTGGACCTGCTTGCCCGTGAGCTTCTCGAGGTCGCCGCGGATGCGGTCGGCCTCGGCGCCACGGCGGCCGATGACGATGCCGGGACGCGCGGTGTGGATGTCCACCCGCACGCGGTCACGGGTGCGCTCGATCTCAACCTTCGAGATGCCGGCGCGCTCCATGCCGGACGTCATCATCCGACGGATGGCGACGTCTTCCTTGACGTAGTCCTTGTACAGCTTGTCGGCGTACCAGCGGGACTTGAAGTCCGTGGTGATGCCGAGCCGGAACCCATGCGGGTTAACCTTCTGGCCCATTACCGGGTTCCTTCCTTGCTGCTGACGACCACGGTGATGTGGCTGGTCCGCTTACGGATCCGGTAGGCACGGCCCTGAGCACGCGGACGGAACCGCTTCAGGGTCGGGCCCTCATCCACGAACGCCTCGCTGATGTACAGCGAAGAGGCGTCACTGTGGTCGTAGTTGTGCGCGGCGTTGGCGATGGCGCTGTCCAGCACCTTGCCGACCGGCACGCTCGCGGCCTGCGGGGCGAAACGCAGGACCGCCTGAGCCTCCGTGGCATCCATGCCACGGATAAGGTCCACCACACGGCGGGCCTTCATGGGCGTAACGCGGATGTACCGCGCCTGGGCCCTGGCTTCCATGGTTGTCCTTCCAGTGTCTGTCATGGTCATTCCACCCCGCTACTAGCGGCGCTTCGACTTCCGGTCGTCCTTCACGTGACCCCGGAAGGTGCGCGTCGGCGAGAACTCGCCGAGCTTGTGGCCGACCATCGACTCGGTGACAAACACCGGAATGTGGGTCTTGCCGTTGTGCACCGCGATCGTGTGGCCGAGCATGGCCGGGATGATCATCGAGCGACGGGACCAGGTCTTGATGACGTTCTTGGTACCGGCTTCGTTCTGAGCGTCCACCTTCTTTACGAGGTGGCCGTCAACGAAGGGTCCCTTCTTGAGACTGCGCGGCATCTAAACCCGCTCCTAGCGCTTCTTGTTCGTCTTGCGGCGGCGGACGATGTACTTGCTCGAAGCCTTCTTCGGCGAGCGAGTACGACCCTCCTTCTGACCCCACGGGGAGACCGGGTGGCGACCACCGGAGGTCTTGCCCTCACCACCACCGTGCGGGTGGTCCACCGGGTTCATCGCCACACCGCGAACGGTCGGGCGAACGCCCAGCCAGCGCTTACGGCCGGCCTTGCCCCAGTTGATGTTCGACTGCTCGGCGTTGCCGACCTCGCCGATGGTGGCGCGGCAGCGGGCGTCGACGAGACGGATCTCACCGGACGGCATACGAAGGTGGGCCATCGTGCCCTCCTTCGCCAGCAGCTGCACGGAGGCACCCGCGGAACGGGCGAACTTGGCGCCACCGCCGGGACGGATCTCGATCGCGTGGATCGTGGTACCGACCGGGATGTTGCGGAGCGCCAGGTTGTTGCCGGGCTTGATGTCCGCGCCGGGGCCGTTCTCGACGCGGTCACCCTGCGTCAGACCCTTGGGGGCGATGATGTAGCGCTTCTCGCCGTCCACGTAGTGGAGCAGCGCGATGCGCGCGGTGCGGTTCGGGTCGTACTCGATGTGAGCGACCTTGGCCGGCACGCCGTCCTTGTCGTGACGACGGAAGTCGATCACGCGGTAGGCGCGCTTGTGGCCACCACCCTGGTGCCGAACCGTGATCCGACCGGTGTTGTTACGGCCGCCCTTGCTGTGCAGGGGGCGGACCAGCGACTTCTCCGGCGTGGACCGCGTGATCTCGACGAAGTCGGCTACGGAGGAGCCACGGCGGCCCGGCGTAGTCGGCTTGTACTTGCGGATTCCCATTTCTCAGTCCTCGTCCGATTCCGGACGACTCGACCGCCGTCAGGCGGTCGGGCCGCCGAAGATGTCGATACGGTTGCCCTCGGCAAGGGTCACGATGGCGCGCTTGGTGTTGGCGCGCTTGCCGAAACCGGTGCGGGTGCGCTTGCGCTTGCCCTGACGGTTGATCGTGTTGACCCCGGTGACCTTGACCGAGAAGACCGCCTCGACGGCCTGCTTGATCTGGGTCTTGTTGGCGCCGGGCGCAACGATGAACGTGTACTTGTTCTCGTCGAGCAGCGCGTAGCTCTTCTCGGAAACAACCGGCTTGACGAGGATGTCACGCGGGTCCGTGAAGGTCTTGCTGGTGATCGTGGCCTCGGACATCAGGCCTCGCTCCCTTCGTTGTCAGCGGCCTTGGGGCCAGACACGAAGGACTCGAGGGCGGCCTGGGTGAAGACCACGTCGTCGGATCGCATCACGTCGTACGTGTTCAGCTGGCCCGGCTCCAGGATGTGCACCTGGGGCAGGTTGCGGGCGGACAGCCACGCGGCCTCGTCGGAGCGCTCGACGACCAGGAGCAGGTTCTTGCGCTCCGAGATCTTGCCGAACAGCGTCTTGGCGGCCTTGGTGGAGATGCCACCCTCGACCACGCCGGAGACGACGTGGATGCGGGAGTGGGTCGCCCGGTCGGAGAGGGCACCGCGGAGGGCGGCGACCTTCATCTTCTTGGGGGTCCGCTGCGAGTAGTCACGCGGCACGGGACCGTGCACGACGCCACCACCGGCGAACTGCGGGGCGCGGGTCGAACCCTGACGGGCGCGGCCGGTGCCCTTCTGGCGGTACGGCTTCTTGCCACCACCGCGGACCTCGCCACGCGTCTTGACCTTGTGCGTGCCCTGACGGGCGGCGGCCAGCTGCGCGACGACGACCTGGTGGATCAGCGGGATGCTGACCTTGGCCTCGAAGATCTCGGCCGGGAGCTCGACGGTCCCGGTCTTGTCGCCGGAGGGCGACAGAATGTCAATGGTGCTCATATCCTCAGGCCCCCTTGGCCGCGGTGCGGACCAGGACGAGGCCGCCGTTCGGACCAGGAACCGCACCCTTGATCAGGAGCAGGCCCTTCTCCGCGTCAACGGCGTGAACGGTCAGGTTCTGGGTGGTCACGCGCTCGTTACCCATGCGGCCGGCCATGCGCATGCCCTTGAAGACACGGCCCGGGGTGGCGCAGCCACCGATCGAACCGGGCTTGCGGTGCACGCGGTGGGCACCGTGGGAGGCCTTGCCACCACGGAAGTTGTGGCGCTTCATGACACCGGCGAAGCCCTTGCCCTTGCTCTTACCGGTGACGTCGACCTTCACGCCGGCCTCGAAGACCTCGGCGGTGATCTCCTGGCCGAGCGTGTACTCGGAGGCGTCAGCGGTGCGGAGCTCCACAAGGTGACGGCGCGGGGTGACGTCGGCCTTGGCGAAGTGGCCCTTGAGGGGCTTGTTCACCTTGCGCGGGTCGATCTCGCCGAAGGCGATCTGGACCGACTCGTAGCCGTCGATGTCGTTCGTACGCACCTGGGTCACGACATTGGGGCCGGCCTTGACGACGGTCACCGGGACAACCCGGTTGTTCTCGTCCCAGACCTGCGTCATGCCGAGCTTCTCGCCCAGGATGCCCTTGATGTTCTTAGCCATCTCGCGCGTCACCTCAGAGCTTGATCTCGATGTCGACGCCCGCCGGCAGGTCGAGACGCATCAGCGAGTCAACCGTCTTCGGCGTGGGGTCGAGGATGTCGATGAGGCGCTTGTGCGTGCGCATCTCGAAGTGCTCGCGCGAGTCCTTGTACTTGTGCGGCGACTTGATGACGCAGTACACGTTCTTCTCAGTGGGCAGCGGCACCGGGCCCGCGACCGACGCACCAGTGCGCGTCACCGTCTCGACGATCTTCTTCGCCGAGGAGTCGATGACCTCGTGGTCGTAGGCCTTGAGCCGGATGCGGATCTTCTGTCCCGCCATGGCTACTCAGTAGTCCTGTCTCGTAGTAACGCTCTGGACTCGGGGGCTCTCATGACTCCGCCTCCGACCCACGCGGTCGGGCGTGTCGCACTCCCTCTACGCAGAAATCCCGCAGGATTTCCCAACCAAGGGTGTGCGGTCACCATGACCGCGAGCCGGGGGCGGGCTGCAACATCTGCAGGAGGGCCACCGAGTGCCTGGCCGGTACCCCGCTGACACTTCCCGGAAGATTCCCGTACGTCCGCCCCTGAAAAGGAGCGACGAGTACTGTGGGACTCGCTTCCGGTCCCCCCGACGGGAGGCGTGCAGCATCGGCACTCAACCGAGCAACCCCGACAGTCTGCCATACGGGACACCGGCCTGGCCAATCGAGCCGGAGAGAATACCCCGGACGTGACCCAAGTCAAACGCCGACCCTCCGTGACCCCTGCTCGACCCGGCTCGGACGTCCGCCGTTCCGGCGCCACCGAGGACGCCGCGCACCGGAGAAGGGCCGGCGCACAGGGGAGACCGAGGACGGCCGAGGGGTGCACCCCTCGCGCAGCGGCCAGGCCCCGGCAGGCCTCCGGCCGGCATCGCCGCGGTCGAGTCCCTGCCTGCATCGCCGTGAGGACGGGGCCGAGCACGAGAACGCCCACGGCCTCGATCACGCCGGTCGCCAGGGTGAGCACGACCATGACGAGGCGAGCGCGCCGCCTGCCCCCGGGGCCCGTATGCGGACCCTAGGAGGACCACTCCGCTCGCCGCGGATGACGGACGGACCCTGAGGGGCCGCCCAGCGGGAAGCCGTCCCCGGACACCGGCCGACCCGTCCGACTGAGACGCCGCTGCCGGGGCAGTCGCCGGGCGTGCACACCAGCGACGAGATCTACCACCGGGTGCTGTGGGATCCCCGCTTCGACCCCGAGCGCTTCGTCATGGGGATCGCGGAGCGCGGGGCGGGCCCCTCGCGGATCGCCCTGCCCGACTTCGTACCGGGCGGGGAGATCCCCTGGCACCGCGTGATCTTCTTCGAGGCGGACGGGGAGCTGGTCTGGGACCGCGCGACGGGCCTGGACCGGCTCGACGCGACCGTGGCGGCCGAGGAACCCCTCGCCAGGCCCCGGGAGGTCCTCGCCGTGCCCTCGACGAACCGGACCGCCGTGGCCTGGATCCCGCCGCGCCGGCTCTGGCCGGCGATCCAGCACATCCGCCGCGCCCACGACCGCCAGATCCACCGCTGGCCGCCGCACGTCAACGTCCTCTTCGGCTTCGTCCCGGAGGCCGACTTCGAGCGGGCGGTGCCGCTGGTGGCGGAGGCGGCCGGCGAGACGCCTCCCTTCCGGGCCCGCCTGGAGGGCGTCCACTGGTTCGGCCACCGCGAGGAGGCCACCGTCTGGCTCGACCCCTGCGCGGCCGGTGAGGCGCCGTGGGCCCGTCTGCGGGGTGCCCTGGAAGCCCGGTTCCCCCTGTGCGGTGGGCAGGCCAGGGGCTTCACCCCGCACCTCTCGCTCGGCCGCAGCCACGACCCCCAGACGCTGGCCACCACCTCCGAGGCCCTGCTCGGCTCCACGACGGCCCGGGTCGCCGAACTGGTCCTGCTCTCCCGCCGCGAGGACGGCCCGATGCGGGTCCGGACGACGGTGTCGCTGGGAACGGGTGAGGTCGGCGCGGAGTGGCACACGTGACGAAGCGGTCCCTCCCCCCGTGCGCTGACCGCTTCCACCTCCAGGAAGGGACCGGTCCGAGAGTCCCGGCAGGCGCCACCGACCGGTCCCGCGAACCACGGCGCCTCCGGCCGGGTCCCGCGAACCCCGCCGGGCGCCCCCCGGCCGGTCCCGGGTCGCGGGCGTCCGTGACGCGGTGGCCCACGACAGCGGGACATCGACGGCCGCGTGACCCCGACGCACGAACCACCCCGCTCCACGGAACACTGCTTTTCGCCAACTGGCCTGTTTCTGTAGTCAGTTGGTCGAATCGGACCGAGCTCTGCCATCATCTGACCCAACGTCGGATCAGGCCCAGGCGGCGCCGCGCGCCGGCGCCCTGGTGCGGTCACCTTTCGGAGAGACCCATGGACATTGCGCTTGCCCAGTCGGTGGCTGCCGCGGTCGCGCAGGGCGCGCTCGGCGCGGTCGGAGCCGGGGCTCTGGACAGCCTGCTCGGCGTGATCCGGCACCGGTTCCGCCGCGACGACGAGGCGATGACCGCGCTCGACGCGGCCGAGACCGAGACCGCGCCGCTCGTCGAGGCCCTGTCGCGCTACATCGAGAGCGATCCGGCCTTCGCCGAGGACTTGCGCGACTGGCTCAAGGAGTACGAGAGCGGTGGTCAGGCAACCGCCCCGACGAACCAGCTCCGGCACAGCAACCAGGTCTCCGGCACCGTGCACGGGAACGTGATCCAGGGCCAGAACATCCGGGGACGCTTCAGCTTCCGCGGCCTGCGCGGCGGAAAGTGACCGATCGCAAGTGACCGATCGCAAAGTGACCGATCGATCCACGAACGGGGCGCCTCCGTCCGAACAGACCGCCAACGAGATCTCCGCCGGATCTCATGTCGGGGGTAACGCCTTTCAGGCGAAGACCATCCACTTCGGCGGCCGCTCGGTGGGACTCACCCTCGTGGCCCTCGCGCTCGTGGGAGCGGTGGTGACGCTCGTCCTGACCGACACGGGAGGGGAAAGACCCGATCAGCAGGCTGTGGAACCCGCGTCCACCACGGCGGGCGCGGCCCTGGCCCCTTCCTCCCCGCCGAGCACGCCCACGACCGTGCCCACGCCCACAGCGGTGAGCCCGTCCCCCTCCGGCGCGCCGAAGACGGAGGAGCCGGCCGCCGCCGGACCGAGCGCGGCCGCCCCGAAGGGCACCAGCACACGCCAGGCGACGGACAGCACTCCCTACGCGGGCAGTCACATCTACTGCGCGGACTGGAGGTCTGCGGGGCAGTCGCCCAACCTTCAGCTCAAGCCCTGCGTCCAGGTCAACCCCGCCGAATCGCGCGCGACGTTCGGTGTGATCGTGAAGAACGTCGGCAAGACCCAGGCGGTCGCCGATGTGCGCGTCGTGTACACGGCCGGCGTCGAACGGGAGTGCTCCCCGGAGCCCTACACCCGTGACGGCATCGTGATCGACCCCGGGGGCACCTGGTTCAGCGACCTGGGGCGTTGCTCCGCGCAGGGTCTGGACCGCCAGGATTTTCAGGGGACGGCCTGGGCGGTCGAAGACCCCCACGGGACGGTCGCCACCTCTGTCGGTACGGCGAGGTCCTCGGCCCATCCCTCCCTGCTGAACGGCCAGGTGTCCTGCCGCCAGAGCGACAGGACCTACGGCAGCTGTGCCCCCTGGGCGTACAAGCCCGAGTAATGCCCGCGTAGTGATCGTCGGCCGGTCCCCTTCCCAGCTGATCCCCTTCCCAGCCGGTCCCCTCCGCAGGGAGCGGTCGACGAGGCCCAGCCACCCCCACAGGCCCGCGTCCCTCCACCCTCCGGTCCCGCACGTACCCCCGTACGAAGTCCGAACGTCCGCGCAACCCGCGGTGCCTGAATCCCGTCTAGCCAGTCGCGGATTCGGCTCCGGCCAGGCCGTCCGTCGTCTCAGGGGTGGTCAGGGACCGGTGTGGGCCGGTGTGCGGTACGGGGGAAGCTGCAGTGGACGACATATCCGGGTCCGGGCTCTTCGGCATGCCCGGGCGGCGTGCCGTGCTCGCGACCGCCACCGCCGTCGGTGCGACCGCGCTCGCCGGGTGTTCCGTGCCGGCCCCGCGCCGCAGTGAGCCCGCGGCCGATCCCGCGCCCGGGGTGCCGATCGCCAGCACGCGACGCGCGCAGCTCATGCAGTTCGCCGCGCACCCGGACGACGACCTGTTCTTCATGAACCCCGACACCCAGCGCCTGCTCGACGCCGGCGTCCCCCTGGTCTCCGTCTACGTCACCGCCGGCGAGCACAGGGGCGTCAACCGGATCGACGGCATGCCGGAGGTCCCGCCGGACCGGGCCGCCTACTCCTCGTCCCGCCACCAGGGCCTGCGCCAGGCCTACGCGACGCTCCTCGGACTCGACCGGTTCACCCCCTGGCAGAAAGGCGTCGCCACCCTCCACGGCGGGCGCCGCGCCGAGATCAACACGCTCGTGCACGGCGGCCGCCGGGTCGAGCTGATCTTCCTCAACCTGCCCGAGCACGCTCCCCGGCGCTTCACGGCCCTGCCCGCCCTCTGGCACGACCGCGCGCTCGAACTCCGTACGCACCTCTCCGCCGACTCCCCCGTCGACCGGTCCGACCCCTACGACCACGACCAGCTGATCGACGTCCTCGTCGGCCTCCTCGACCGCTACCGGCCGACCGTCGTACAGACCCTCGACCCGGATCCCGACATCCAGGTCAGCAACGAGGCGACCCGCCGGCGCGACAGCGAGCAGCCCGGCTACTCCGACCACGGCGACCACACCGCCGCCGCCTGCTTCACCTGGGCCGCGCTGATCCGCTGGGTCGCCGAGGCGCAGAGGAGCCCCGGGGCGATACCCGCGTTCGTCGTGACCTCGTTCCGCGGCTACTACAACCGCCACTGGCCCAAGAACCTGCCGCCGCAGGTGCTCAAGGAGAAGGCCGGCCACCTCTTCCAGTACGGCGGCGATCCGGGCTGGGAGTGCGGCAACCCGTCCGGCTGCGGCGACTACGGCGTGGGCGGCGGCCGGCCCCTCACCAACCGCAAGGGCTGGGTCAGGTCCACGCACCACCGCTGGCCGGGCACCGGCCCCGCGGTCGTCGCGCGGCCCGACGGGCGACTCGACGCCTTCGGGGTGCTGGGGCTGCGGGCCGTCCGCTGGCGGGAGACGGAGAAGGGCTCGGGCCTGTGGGGCGAGCCGGAGGACCTCGGCGGCGGGCCGCTCGCGCCGGCGCTCGGCTCGGCCACCCTGCCCGATGGCAGGACCCTGCTCCTCGGCGTGCGGTTCGCCGCGTTCGGCGGCCGCGGAGGGCCCAACAGACGGGAGGTCGTCCTGCTGGAGCAGCGCTCCCCCGGCGGTCCCTTCCTCGCCTGGCGGGGCCTCGGGAATCCGGAGCGGAGCGACGACCGGGGACGGCGTATCGGTGTGCCGGTGGCCGTGACCGCCCCCGACGGCCGGGTCCATCTCTTCGTACGGAACGCGGACAAGGGTGTGTCGACGCGCGTACGGGACGCGGACGGGACCTGGTCCCCGTGGCGGGTGCTCCCCGGCACCGAGGAGATCCAGGACGGTCTGGAGGTCGTGGCCGACACCGAAGGACGCGTCCACGTCCTCGCCGCCGGACGGGAGTCCGTCCTGCACTGGATCGGCTCCGCCCCGGCCGCCCCGCTCCCCCTCGCGGGCGACCCGGTCGCCGCCGTACCGGCCCAGGGCCACGCCGGTCTTGACGTGTACTACCGCAGGCCCGCCGCCAGGCAACTGCTGTCGCCGGGGCGCGGGAACGTGTCCTTCGACGGGTACGGCTCCGTGGCCGCGGCGGCCGACGCGCAGGGGCCGGTTCTGCTCGGCAGGGACCTGCGCGGCCGGATCCAGCTGCGGCGGGGCGACCGGCTCTTCACCCGTACGAGCGGAACGGCCGCCGTCCAGGCGGCGGCCCTGCGGCTGGTCCCGGGCGGACCGGTCGCCGTCGGCCTGGGCGCGGACGCCCACCCGTGGGTGTGGCGGCCGACGGAGCGGTCCGCGCTCGTCGAGAACGAGTAGCCGCGGCGACGACGGGCGGCGACCCGCTCCACCGGTCGCTGCCACGACACGATGCCACCGCAACGAAAAGGGCCCCCGCCCCGCCGCGAACGGCGGGCCGGGGGCCCTCTCATGACGCTCCGTCAGGAGCGGCACAGGTCACGCGATCGACAATTACTTGTTGATCTTGACGACCTGGCCGGCGCCCACGGTCCGGCCACCCTCACGGATGGCGAACTTCAGGCCCTCCTCCATGGCGACGGGCTGGATCAGCTCGACGGTCATGGAGGTGTTGTCGCCCGGCATGACCATCTCGGTGCCCTCGGGGAGGGTCACGACGCCGGTCACGTCCGTGGTACGGAAGTAGAACTGCGGGCGGTAGTTGTTGAAGAACGGGGTGTGACGGCCACCCTCGTCCTTCGACAGGATGTAGGCCTGGGCCTCGAACTCGGTGTGCGGCGTGACCGAACCGGGCTTGATGATGACCTGGCCGCGCTCGACATCCTCGCGCTTGATGCCACGGAGGAGCAGACCGACGTTCTCACCGGCCTGGCCCTCGTCGAGCAGCTTGCGGAACATCTCGATGCCGGTGACCGTGGTGGTGACCTTCTCGGTCTTGATACCGACGATGTCGACGGTCTCGTTGACCTTGAGGACACCACGCTCGATACGACCGGTGACGACGGTGCCACGACCGGTGATCGTGAAGACGTCCTCGATCGGCATCAGGAACGGCTTGTCGACGTCACGCTCGGGCTGCGGGATCGCCTCGTCGACGGCGGCCATCAGGTTCAGGACCGACTGGCCCCACTCCTTGTCGCCCTCGAGCGCCTTGAGCGCCGAGACCTTGACGACCGGCAGGTCGTCGCCCGGGAACTCGTACTCGGAGAGGAGCTCACGGACCTCGAGCTCGACGAGCTCCAGGATCTCCTCGTCGTCCACCATGTCGGCCTTGTTCAGGGCGACGACGATGTACGGAACGCCGACCTGGCGGGCCAGGAGCACGTGCTCCTTGGTCTGCGGCATCGGGCCGTCGGTGGCGGCGACCACGAGGATGGCGCCGTCCATCTGCGCCGCACCCGTGATCATGTTCTTGATGTAGTCCGCGTGACCGGGGCAGTCGACGTGGGCGTAGTGACGCGACTCGGTCTGGTACTCGACGTGCGCGATGGAGATGGTGATACCGCGCTGGCGCTCCTCAGGAGCCTTGTCGATCTGGTCGAAGGCCGAGGCCTCGTTCAGGTCCGGGTACGCGTCGTGCAGCACCTTGGTAATGGCGGCCGTGAGGGTCGTCTTACCGTGGTCAATGTGACCGATGGTGCCGATGTTGACGTGCGGCTTAGTCCGCTCGAACTTCGCCTTCGCCACTGGGGTCCTCCTGGAGTGGTTCTGAACGCCTTGCTTCATCGGCGCCAGGTGATCTTTGCTGGGATGCCAGGCGCCGGGACCCGATCCCTCGGGTTTCGGGGGCTGAGCCCCGGCGACTGGTGTCAAGCCTAAAGCGTGAACTTGGGAGAGTTACTCGCCCTTGGCCTTCGCGATGATCTCCTCGGCGACGTTCCGGGGAACCTCGGCGTAGGAGTCGAACTGCATCGAGTAGCTTGCGCGACCCGAGGTCTTGCTGCGGAGGTCTCCGACGTAGCCGAACATCTCCGAGAGGGGCACGAGGCCCTTCACGACGCGAGCGCCGCTGCGCTCCTCCATGGCCTGGATCTGACCACGGCGGGAGTTGATGTCGCCGATGACCTCACCCATGTAGTCCTCGGGCGTGACGACCTCGACGGCCATCATCGGCTCAAGGATGACGGGGGAAGCCTTGCGCGCGGCCTCCTTGAAGGCCTGCGAACCGGCGATCTTGAAGGCGAGCTCGGAGGAGTCGACCTCGTGGTAGGCACCGTCGAGAAGGATGACGCGGACGCCAGTCATCTCGTAGCCGGCCAGGATGCCGAACTGCATGGCCTCCTGCGCACCGGCGTCGACCGAAGGGATGTACTCCTTCGGGATGCGGCCACCGGTGACCTTGTTCACGAACTCGTACGAGGCGTCGCCGCCCTCGATGGGCTCGATCGCGATCTGCACCTTGGCGAACTGACCGGTACCACCGGTCTGCTTCTTGTGGGTGAAGTCCACGCGCTCGACGGCCTTGCGGATCGTCTCGCGGTACGCGACCTGCGGCTTGCCGACGTTCGCCTCGACCTTGAACTCGCGACGCATACGGTCGACGAGGATGTCGAGGTGAAGCTCGCCCATACCACCGATGATGGTCTGGCCGGTCTCCTCGTCCGAGTGAACCTGGAAGGAGGGGTCCTCCTCCGCGAGACGCTGGATGGCGACACCCAGCTTCTCCTGGTCACCCTTGGACTTGGGCTCGATCGCGACCTGAATGACCGGCGCCGGGAAGTCCATGGACTCCAGGATGACCGGGTTCTTCTCGTCGCACAGCGTCTCACCGGTGGTGGTCTGCTTCAGGCCCATGACGGCGACGATGTCGCCGGCGCCCACCGAGTCGATCTCCTCACGCTTGTTCGCGTGCATGCGGTAGATCTTGCCGATGCGCTCCTTCTTGCCCTTGACGGAGTTCAGCACCGAGGTGCCGGCCTCCAGGCGACCGGAGTAGATCCGGACGAAGGTGAGCTTACCGAGGTGCGGGTCGCTCGCGATCTTGAACGCGAGGGCCGACAGCGGCTCCTCGTCGGACGGCTTGCGGCTGATGACCGTCTCGGGGTCCTTGACGTCGGCGCCCTCGATGGCCTCGACGTCCAGGGGCGAGGGGAGGTAGCGCACGACCGCGTCGAGCAGGGGCTGAACACCCTTGTTCTTGAACGCGGTGCCACAGAAGACGGGGGTGATCGTCTTCTCGCCGCCACCCTTGCCGGAGGCGATGGTGATACGACGGATCGCGGCGTACAGCTGCTCCTCGGTGGGCTCCTGGCCCTCGAGGAAGAGCTCCATGATCTCTTCGTCGTTCTCGGCGACGGTCTCGACCAGCTTGCCGCGCCACTCTTCAGCGGCCTCGGTGTGCGTGGCCGGGATGTCGACGACGTCGTACATCTCGCCCTTGGTCGCCTCGGCGGACCAGACCAGAGCCTTCATGCGGACGAGGTCCACAACACCCTGGAAGTCCATCTCGGAACCGATGGGGAGCTGCATGACGATCGGGACGGCGCCGAGGCGGTCCACGATCATGTCGACGCAGCGGTGGAACTCGGCGCCCGTACGGTCGAGCTTGTTGACGAAGCAGATACGCGGAACGCCGTAGCGGTCCGCCTGACGCCAGACAGTCTCGGACTGGGGCTCGACACCGGCGACGCCGTCGAACACCGTCACGGCACCGTCGAGCACGCGGAGCGAACGCTCCACCTCGACGGTGAAGTCGACGTGGCCCGGGGTGTCGATGATGTTGATGGTGTGGTCGACGTCCTCGAGCGGCCAGTGGCAGGTCGTCGCGGCGGACGTGATCGTGATGCCGCGCTCCTGCTCCTGCTCCATCCAGTCCATCGTGGCAGCGCCGTCGTGGACTTCACCGATCTTGTACGAGACGCCGGTGTAGAACAGGATCCGCTCGGTGGTGGTCGTCTTGCCCGCGTCGATGTGAGCCATGATGCCGATGTTGCGCACCTTGGCAAGGTCAAGCGAAGTGGTAGCCATATCGGCTCAGTCTTCTCTCGGTCTCGATGTGGGTTGCGACTACCAGCGGTAGTGCGCGAAGGCCTTGTTGGACTCGGCCATCTTGTGCGTGTCCTCACGCTTCTTGACCGAAGCACCGAGGCCGTTGGAGGCGTCGAGGAGCTCGTTCATGAGGCGCTCGGTCATGGTCTTCTCGCGGCGGGCGCGGGAGTAACCCACGAGCCAGCGCAGAGCCAGGGTGGACGCGCGACCGGGCTTGACCTCGATCGGCACCTGGTAGGTGGCGCCACCGACACGGCGGGACTTGACCTCGAGGGACGGCTTCACGTTCTCGAGGGCGCGCTTCAGCGTGATGACCGGGTCGTTGCCGGTCTTCTCGCGGAGGCCTTCCATGGCGCCGTAGACGATGCGCTCGGCGGTGGAACGCTTGCCGTCCAGCAGGATCTTGTTGATCAGCGAGGTGACAAGAGGAGAGCTGTAGACCGGGTCGATGATGACCGGGCGCTTCGGGGCGGGGCCCTTACGAGGCATTCTTACTTCTCCTTCTTGGCGCCGTAGCGGCTGCGAGCCTGCTTACGGTTCTTGACGCCCTGCGTGTCGAGGGAACCGCGGATGATCTTGTAACGAACACCCGGCAGGTCCTTCACACGGCCACCACGCACGAGCACGATGGAGTGCTCCTGCAGGTTGTGACCCTCACCCGGGATGTAGGCCGTGACCTCGATACCCGAGGTCAGACGCACACGCGCGACCTTACGGAGGGCCGAGTTCGGCTTCTTCGGGGTGGTCGTGAACACACGCGTGCAGACGCCGCGACGCTGAGGGGAACCCTCGAGTGCGGGCGTCTTGTTCTTCTCGACCTTGTCCTGCCGGCCCTTCCGGACCAGCTGCTGGATCGTAGGCACTACTTCTCCGGTTTCTGTGTGCCGTCGTAAAACTAACCTGGAACACCGCACCGACCCACGCGGTCGGGTGTGTCGAATACTGCGGACCTCCGCCGAGGGCGGAAAAGGCGCAGATTGCGGTGGCCGTTGATGAGCTCGCCATGCGGTTGAGGACACGCACACGAGCCCAGGCACACCCCAGGCACAAGGTCTGAGCGTACCTATCGCATGGACTCCGGTCAAAACAAATGCCCACGCGCACGGGGGCGCGGCGACCTCGGAGAACGTGGGAACCCCGCCGCCCGAGCGGCTACACCGCGCCGCCGGGCGTGGCCTCCTCCCCGGCACCGCCGGATGTCCCGTCAAGGGCCCCGCCCCGAACCCCTTCGGGAACCGCCTCCGGAGCCCCGCCGGCAGCGGGTTTCCGGCGCCCACCGGAGCCGCGGGGTGACGGGAGCCGCGGAATCGTGGGCACCTTGGACTTGGGATTCTTGCGCACGAAGGCAGGCCGGTCGGCGGGCGACGCCGAGCGGGGCCCGGGCACGGCGCCGGAGGGTCCGGCACCCGAAGGTACGGCGCCGGACGGTACGGCACCCGAAGGTACGGCGGGCACAGGGTCGGCAGGCACAGGGGCCGCGGGCCCAGGGTCGCCGGGCACAGGGCCGCCGGGCACAGGGCCGGAGGCCGGGGCGTCGGAGGCCGCTGCCGCCCCGGCGCCCCCCGCGCCGCCCACGTCCCCGGCGCCGCCACCGACCGCGGGCGGCCGGGCGGCCCTGGCCGGCCTTCGCACGTCGGTGCCGCGCTCCGGGGCCGGGCCCGGGCCGGGCGGCGAGGCGAGCGGACCCGGGGCCGAGCCCGACTCCTCCCCGGTCCGCGGGGTCGGCGGCGCGTCGTCCGGCGACGATGCCACGGCGTCCGCGCGCTCGTGCGGGAAGGGAATCACCGCGGCCTGCCCCGGCGTGCGCCCCACCAGCCGGAGTGGACGCCTGCCCAGCCGGCGCGCCTCCTCCAGCGCGGGGGCGTACGCCTCGGCCGCGTCGCGCCAGCCACTGGCATAGGCGGCCGTCTCACGCCGGTCCAGCTCCTCGCGAAGGACGACCGCGACCTCTTCGGGCGCGTGCTTCTCCAGAAGCTCCCCGAGTAACGCCAGCAGGCCCGGCACGTCGTCCGGGGGTACGGGCGACGGCTCCGGTGCCGGCTGCGTGGGGGTGTCGCCGCCAAGGGACGGCGGCGCCTCTCTCCGCTCGTCGCTGCGGCGATCGCGCCCCTGCCCCATCACTGCCCCCATCCCCGCGCACGTCAGAGCGCACCCAGGCAACGTAACCGCTGCGAGGGCGCGCACTTCTGGGGGGAGTACGGCCTGCGTGGTGTGGGGGACAGGCCGGAACAGCCTACTGGGGCGAAGGGGACGATGCCGTTCCGGCCCCTGCGCCCCGACGCTCCTACGTCGCCCGACGTCGCTCCACGTCACCTCACGTCGCGCCGCGGTGTCCCGCAGCCCCACGGTGTCCCGCGAAGGCTTCCGCGTCAGTCGCGGACGGCCGGGGCCCGCTGGGCGGACGGCGGCGGCAGGAACTGTCCGGCGACCCTGATGAACATCTCCCGCTGGTCGGCGGGGACGCCGAGAGCGGCGGCGGCCTCCTCCAGGGTGAGGCGCCGGTCACCGGCGGGAACGACCGGCGGCTCGGCGGCCTGCGGAAGCGGCAGGTCCTCCTCGGTCAGCCGGCCGGAGCGGATGAGCATGTCGCGTACCGGAACGTCCAGGACGTGCGCGAGGCGCCGGGTCGTCTCCAGGTCCGGCATGGACTGACGCTGCAGCAGGCGGGTGATCGCCGCGCGGTGCACGCCCGCCTCGTCGGCGAGCCGGGACTTGCCGCCGCCGCGAGGGCTGTCGATGTCGAAGCCGCGGCGCCGGATGAGCTCCTCGATCCAGGCGGCGAACTGATCCAGGTCATTGGCGGTCATGGTGGTGTCGCCTCCCTCCGAAGCGGACCTCAGAGTATCGCGCTTGCGCGCACGGAATTACGTGCTCCTGCGCGCGCACGGTGTGGATTCCGAGAAGAACGACCCCCCAAATAAGTTGCGAGCGCGTGCGCAACATGCCAATGTGCGGGTTCGCAACACTCTCTCCGAGTCCGGGAGTCGCCCCATGTCCCTGCCCGAAGCACGCGAGTCCGAAGCGCGGGAGTCCGGCGGCTGGCGCGCCGCCGCCGCATGCCTGGACCTCCCCCCTCAGATCGTGTTCGCACGGCGGGAGGAAGTGGCCCGAACTGCACTGATCGCATGCCAAGCCTGCCCTGTGATCCGGCACTGCGAAGAAGCGGTGAACCCGGCCGAGAGCTTCTTCGACGGGGTCGCCGCCGGGCGCCTGTGGCGCAACGGCCGCCTGGTCCGCCTCCGCTCCCGCGACGTTGCACGCCCGCACGTTGAGGGCCCGCGTGAGCGCGCCGCAGTCGAGAAGTGACACATACGCGGCGCGTAGCGACCCTACGTCACCTCACAGACACCGGGGCTGGCATCGCGCGTATGCCGATCGGCGTCCGGCCGCCCCCCTCCCCGCCTCACCCGCCCTCTCACCGTCCGCACCGTCAGGAGGCCCCATGACCACCCCGATACAGGACGCCACGCTCTGGATCGAGGCGCTGCTGCGACAGTTCCCCGAGCTGCTGACCGAGCTCGCCCCGGGGCGGCGCGGACCGGCCTCCGGCGCGCCCGAGCGACGGCACTCGGCGCAGGACGTCGATTCGCTGCGCGAGGAGCGGCGCGAGGCCCTGCTCATGGAGCAGCGGCACGGCCTGTCCGTACCCGGCCACTCGGCTGCGCCGCTGCGCCTGCACGTATCCGACGCCATCCGGGACATCACCGACGGCGTCGTGGAGCTCGACGAGGCCGTCCACGAGAAGCTCGGTCTCGGCCGGCCCCGCCACGCGCGCGTGCCCCAGCGGCTCGCCCGGATCCTCGATCTGCTCGCACGCGCGGAAGGGCACACCGCCCTCGTCGAACACGTACGGGACGAGTCGCGGCGGATGGCCCGGCGCTGCGCCCGTGCGCTCGGGGACACCGAGTCGATGGTGCGGGTGCGCGGCCGCTGCCCCTGGTGCGGCTCGGTGTCGTTGCGCGCCTTCCCCGCCCGCCGTGCGGTCCTGTGCGTCAACCCGGCCTGCCGATGCGCGACCGAGGCGTGCGACTGTCGTACGGATCCGGCCTACCGCCACGTCTGGCACGAGGGTGACTGGGCGGCGCTGACCACCGCGGGCGGCGATCACCACGAGATCGCCGCCTCCATGGACGCCCCGGACGAGGGGGTACGACGATGACCGCCACTGCCGTCGCACCGCTGATCAACGCCGCGCTGGCCGCCGAGGAGGCCGGCGTGGTCCCGGCCACCATCCGCAAGTGGGTGCAGCTCGGCCATCTCGTACCGGCGGGGCGACAGGGCCGGGCGCTGCTGTACCGGCTGGAGGACGTGTTCGCCGCCGAGCGCATCGCGCGCGGCAGGCGGTCGTAGCGGAAGGCCGGGGCGAAGGGTTTCCCGGACGGACAGGAGAAGAGCAAGAGGCGGGGGGCCCCCCCCGGGCGGGCCTCCCCTTCCTCTTTCCCCCGT
>NZ_JBHUYJ010000005.1:63583-74362 GCF_042668715.1 Streptomyces sp. NPDC057271 | reverse complement strand
GGGGGGGGGTGGGGGGGGGGGGGGGTGGGGGGGAGGGGGGGGGGGGGGTTTCTCCGGAAAGGAAGGAAGAAGGAAAGGGGTCGCCCCCCCCGGTGGGGCCTCCCCCCTCTTCCGTCTGTCCCGGGTCATGATCCGGCATCCCCCTCCGGGTGTGTCCGAAGGACCTGGCCGCTCGCCTTCGCTCCGCCGCGAGCGGCCTGGGCCGGTACCGCGCGCAGGGCCTCCTGCCATCCGCTGGCGAACCCGCGGATCTCCGCGTCGACGGCGAGTCTCGCACCGACCTTCCCCACCAGCGCGGTCAGCGTGCGCGCGACCTCTCCCGTGTACGTCCCGGCCTCCCCCGCCTCGGCGGCGACCTCCACGGCTGCCGCGACCACTTCGGCCAACCGCTCCTGCGCACTGCCCCCTCCGCTGACCACACACACCCCACCTTTCGAATTCTTGTTCGAACTCCTGAGGGTAGCGCCCGGCTGGTGCGATCAACCACTCACCACGCACACCGCGAACGATCGATCTCGCACGAAAGAGTTGCGCGCTCGCACGATCTCAATCACAATAGGTGCAGCGGCGGAGCTGTGCCCGCATCCCTCCAGGGCACGGCTCCGCCGTCGTGCTCTACGTCAGGTCCCCATCCCCAACAGGAGTGATGCCACGTCATGAGCTCAAGCCCGAGCACCTTCCCGGACGTGGAGGCCATCGTCGTGGACCTCCTCTCCGACCGACCGGAGCTGGCGGACGCGATCGTCGACGAGACCCCGCCGGCCGGCTTCGACGGCACCCAGAAGGCGGTGATCGTCTCCCGTCGCGGCGGAGCCTGGATCGACGACCTCCATCTCGACCAGCCCCTCATCGAGCTGGAGTGCTACGGCCCCGACAAGCCGACCGCCCACCTGCTCGCCAACGCCGCCCGGGCGGAGCTGCTGCACGCGGCCGGCACCACCTACGGCACCACGTTCATCAGCGATGTCGAGGAGGCCGACGGCCCCCGCTGGCTGCCCGACTACGTCTACACCGCGGCCAACCGCTACCTCTGCGTGCTGCGGTTCTCCCTGCGTACGGGCTGACCCTCCGCCCGTACCCCCACAGACCAGGCCTCGCCGACCGGCGGGGCCTTTGCCGTACCCACGGCAGGAAATCCCGGCACCACCCAACCCATCACAAGGAGTACCCATGGCAGGCAACAACGCCTCCGAGATCCGCGTCGCCGGCACCGGCCGCATCCTCGTCGCCGAGGTCGGCGCGACGCTGCCGACCACGTTCACCGACAACCCGGCCACCGACTGGGGCACCGGCTGGACGGACCTCGGCTACACCTCCACCGACGGCGTGACCTTCTCCAAGAAGGACAAGCTCGACCCGGTGGAGACCTGGCAGTCGATCAGCCCGGCCCGGTTCGTCTACGCGGACCGCGACCTCACGCTGAAGTTCTCGATGCTGCAGTTCAACGAGGACACGCTGCCGTTCTTCCTCGGCGGCAAGAAGACGGACTTCCGCAACGACGCCACCAACAACCCGGGCGTCTACGAGTTCGACGTGCCGGACGGTCCGACCTTCGACGAGCGGGCGCTGGGCCTGGAGTTCACCGACGGCTCCGCGGTCACGTACCGCTTCGTCATCCCGCGCGGCCAGGTGACGGCCACCGACGACCTCAAGCTCGCCCGCAAGGCCGCGGCGATGCTCGGCGTCACGTTCACCGCCCTGTCGCCGGGCGAGGGCCAGGCGCTGGCCACCTTCGTCATGAAGGACGGGGCCTACGCCGCCGTGTAACACCGCGCCGGGGGGGGGGTGTCGGAAAACCCCCCCCTTCCCCCCCCCCCCCCCCCCCCCCCCCCCCCCCCTTCCCTCCCCAAAAAACCCCCCCCCCCCCCCCCCCCCCCCCCCCCCCCCCCCCCCCCCCGAAGGACCCCCCGCGGGCGGTGCTCCCCCACCCCCCTCTCCCTCCCCCCCCCGCCACTCCAGCCCCTCTCATCCTTGCTACGTACGGAGAACACCCATGGCTTCCTTCGACGTCAACGCCGCCCGCGCCCAGCGCATGGAGGCGCTCGGCCGCTCCTGGTCCTTCGAGCTCGACGGCGACACCTTCGAGCTGCCCACCGAACTCTCCCGTTCCGTCGCCAGGTCCCTGCGCGGGCTCGACGACAACGACGTGGACGGACTGCTGAAGCTCCTGATGGGCGAGGAGCAGTTCGGGCGCTTCGAGACCCACGACATCACCATGCAGGACATCGCCGCGATCCTTGAGGCCTACGGCAAGGAGACGGGGCTGGGCCTGGGGGAAGGCTGAGCCTCGACGCGTTCGTAGCCGAACACGCCGAGGCCCTGGAAGCCGACCTGCTGCGGCACTACGGCGTGGACCTGCTCGACTGGCACCGCGGCCGGCTCTCCTCCCGCCGGCTCGCGGTGCTGGTCAAGCACATGCCACAGGACAGCGCCGTGGGCCGCGAACTGAACGGCGAGGACTCCCAGTGGACGGTCACCGACTATCTGCTGGCCGCCGCCGTGGACCATCTCGCCGCCGCGAACTGGATGTTCGCCTCCGTCAACACGGACGAGGACTCCGACCCGCCGGAGCCTCCGGTCCCGGTCCCGCGACCGGGCGACGACGACCGCCCGTCGAACGCGGACGGGACGACTCCGGAGGAGCCGGAGCCCGAGGGCCCGAGCCGGGCGGAGCTGATGCGCTTCTTCGTGTGAGCCGTACGAGCGGGCACGACGATCCGGCGCCGACCCGCACGAGGAACGCGATCCCCGTCGCCCCCGGGAGTGACGCGAGGGGCAGGGGTGCGAACCGGCTCCGTCGCCGACCGGGTGGCACCACGGTGCTGTCACGACACCGGGCGTCGTGGGCGGCGCCGACGCTGCACGACACTCGGTCGCGGCCGGCCCCGCCGGCGACAGCCATGGGCCCGGTGCGGGCGGCTCTCGCTACAGCGGGGCCGACTCGCGGTACTGGCGGCGCGGGGTCAGCCGAAGAAATCGGCGATGAACAGCACACCGGTCAACGCGAGCCACAGCCCGGTCAATGCCAGAGCCGGCACAAAGACGACCGCCACGCACGCACGGATCCCGAAGAAGTGAATCGGCCATCTGTCAGAAATATGCGGCCTCTCCGGCAGATAGATCAGAGGAACCGCACCACCCACTGACGGCAGCACCTCTCCCACGGCATCCACGGTGACCCGGTGAACTCGTCCTGACGGAGCTTTGTATCCCACAACGACACGACTTCCGTCACGATTGCTCGTATAGCCGAGACATTCACCGTCGATTCGCACTCCATTCCTCCTGAGAAGGAACTGATTCACCGCTCGTCGCGCCATCCACTGTGCGCCCCAGAAGACTGCCCAGGACACGAGGAGCAATAGAAAGCCCAGCACAGGGCCGCCAATTCCACCCATTCCGCCCCCTACGTCTCACGCGTGACCGGAATGGTATCACGGCGGAAGGATTCTAAACCAAATGCAAAACGAGAACCTCATGACGGAAGATCAGTGGCGAATCATTCGGGAGGTACACGAGAAACTCTCCACCGCCGCCGCATGGCCCGGCGGGACGTTCGACGCCGCAGCGGAAGCGCTCAAGCCACCGGACGGCGAGGACAACGGGATCAACGCCTCTAGCCAGTGGCTGTACTACAGCACTCAGACCCTCAAGTTCGACCCCAGTCTCGTCTCACTCTCTCCCAACTTCTTCGAGATCACTCCGACCGGGATCTCCATCATGGGCAAGGAGCGCATAACCTGGAAAGCGCTCGGCGAGAAACTGCTCGGCAGAGGAGCCGCCGAGGAAGCGGTGGCGGGACTTCTTGAATCCGGCGACACCACCGCACGGGAGCCGGGCAACCGTGCGGACCAGCGCCGGCAGGAGCTGGACCAGTTCACCGAGATCCAGCAAATGATCGGCCGAATTGAACGGGATGTCCGGAACAAGGAAGGGCAGATCCGGCAGGCTGAGCGGATGGCCAGGCAGGCCCAGGGTGAACATCAAAGGGCATTCCTTTCCATGCGGAACATCCGGCAGGCCGAACTGCGGGGTTTGCAGCAAGAGCTAGACCGGGTCGCCGCCGTACTGGACGGGAGATAAGAGGAAACCATGTCTTTGGTGAGCTCTCTCGGTAGAGCATCGACAAAACTGAGCGCTTTCAGGCGGGATGCAGATTCCGCAGGAAAAGCCACCATCGGGCTGCAGCGCGGAGCCAAGACCGGCGACCGTGAGCTCAAGAAGATCAAGTCCTCGGCCTCCGGATCCGCCCGCGAGCTGCAGAAGATGCAGCGCGCCGCGGACAAGGCCGAGCGGTCCATGGCCAAGGCCGGCAAGACCGGTCAGAAGAGCGGCACCCAGGTCGGGAAGTTCAAGTCCGGCGCCGACAAGGCGTCCAAGGGCATGAAGGGCCTGAACAAGTCGATGAAGGGCAACATCATCGGCACCCTGCTCTCGCTCTTCGCCCCGCTGATCGAGAAGGTGGTCGAGATGGCCACCCGCTCCAAGACCATGCAGAAGATCCTGAAGGTCGCCTTCAACGCGATCAAGAAGGTCATCAGTTCGGTCATGAAGGTCGTCGGCCCGATCATGAAGAAGGCCGGCCAGCTCATCAAGAAGGTCTGGGACGGCATCAAGAAGGCGATCACCGTCGTCATCAAGGCCGTCGCCAAGGTCATCACGACCTACTTCAACGCCTGGAAGAAGATCATCACGACGGTCATGAACGCCGTCAAGAAGGTCGTCACCAGCGTCTGGAACGGCATCAAGAAGGTCATCACCCCGGTCGTCAACTGGATCAGAAACGTCGTCCCCCGCGCCTTCACCGCCGTCAAGGACAAGCTCTCCCGCATCTGGGGCGGCCTCAAGGACATCGCCGGCCGCGCCTTCGACAAGATCAAGGGTGCCGTCAAGGGGCCGATCAACGCCGTCATCGACCTCATCAACTCCGCCATCCGCAAGCTCAACGGGATCAAGGTCAAGATCCCCGGCTGGGTGCCCCTGGTCGGCGGCAAGACCTTCGGCGTCAGCCTGCCCACCATCCCCCGCCTCGCCCAGGGTGGTGTCGTCCAGCCCCGCCGGGGCGGCGTCCACACCATCGTCGCCGAGGCAGGTGAGGCCGAGGCCGTCCTGCCGCTGTCCAAGCTGGACCGGCTGATGCGCCACACCGCGCGGCGCGCCCGCGCCGAGGCGCTCAACGCCGGCACGGGATCCTCCGCCGGATTCCAGATCGAGAACTACTACGAGGCGTCCTCCAGCGACCTGCGCGAGACCGCCCACGCCCTGCTCTTCCTCTCCAAGGCACGCGGATGAGTGCCGCGGCGCTCGCCCCCCGCCTGGACCCGCTCGCCGGGGTGGCGGGGGCGCTGACGGGCTTCCGCGCCCGGCTCGGCGAGGCGGGACGGGCACTCAAGGACATCGGGGTCTCCGCCCGCCGGGCGGGTTCCGCCATGGACGGGATCAGGGGCGGCGCCGCCTCCGCCGGTACCGCGCTGCGCCAGGTCAAGACCCGCGCGGAGGCCGCCGGAAGGTCGCTCACCAAGACCGGCCGGACGGCGGGCACCACCGCCACCCGGCTCAAGGGCACGGGCACCAAGGCCCGCGGGGCCACCCGGCCGCTGAACTCCCTGGCGTCCGGCTCCGGCCTGTTCGGCTCGATGGCGGGCCTGCTCGGCAAGGCGTCGGGCACGGTCTCCACCCTCATGGGCCTGCTCGGCGGCGGGCTCACCGTCGCCGCCGGCGCGATGACGGCCGTGAACGTGGCGATGCGCGCCAACCCACTCGGCTTCGTCCTGGGACTGATCGTGCCGATCGTCGCCGCGATCATCACCTTCGCGCTGAACTCCGAGACCGGCCAGAAGATCATGAAGCAGGTCTTCGACCAGGTACTCAAGGTCTTCCGGGCGATCGGGAAGTTCCTCACCCCGGTGATCCAGGCGTACGCGAAGGTGATCTCGACCTACTTCACCGCCGTGAAGACGATCATCACGGGCGTGGTGAAGGTGGTCGGCGGAGCCCTGTCCAAGGGGTTCGACGGCGCCCGCTCCGCCATCTCGGCGGCCACGCGCGCCGTCACCGGTCTCATCCGCGCCGCCTGGGGCGGCTTCAAGAAGGTCATCCAGCCCGTCCTCGACTGGATCACGAAGAAGATCCCCGACATGTTCACCCGCGTGAAGGACGCCATGTCCGGCACCCTGCGCGGCATCGGCGACTTCGTCACCAGCGGCATGCAGAACCTGCTGGGCGTCATCAAGGGCCCACTGAGCGGTCTGATCGCGTTCGCCAACTGGGTGATCGACGGCCTCAACAGCATCAGCGTCAACATCCTCGGCAAGAAGTTCGGCGTCGACCTGCCGAAGATCCCCCAGCTCGCCGAGGGCGGCATCGTCCAGCCCTCGAACGGCGGCGGCCCCGGATCCGTTCGTCCGCTGGCCTCCCTGGAGCGGCTCCGGCCGGCCGAGACCGGACACCGCACGCCGACCGCGACGCGTCCCGCCGAGCGGGCCAGGCTGCACGCCTACCACGCGGCCGAGGGGCGCGGCCCGCTCACCGTCGCCGCCGACCTGCTGTTCCTGCACCGGACGGCAGCAGCCTGAACGCGCCCCCGAGAGAAGTGAGGTGACGGCCCGTCATGGCCGAGACCACAGACACGTACGCGACCGATACGGCACCCGGCTCACTGATCACCCGCGACGGGCAGATCCAGTGGGCCGGACTGCTGATGGGACCCGGTACCCCGTATCAGATCGACCGCACCGGCATCACCGGCTGGGACGACCTGCCGGTCCTGGACACCGGTGACATTCCCCGCCCCGACCAGCACGGCTCCTGGCCCGGAGCCCGCTGGGCCCAGCCCCGGCTGGTCGGCGCGACCGTCTGGCTGTTGCCGGACTCGGCCGCGCGGGCCCACGAGGTGACCGCCGACTTCCGCGCCGCGACCGGCGCCGACGGCGGCGAGCAGTGGCTGGCCGTGCGCCTGCACGGCGAGACGCTGGCGGTACGGGCCCGGCTCAGCCGCAAGGTGGTTCCGCAGGACCGCTCGTACGTCCGCGGCGGAACCTCGAAGACCAGTCTGCAGTGGACCGCGACCGACCCACGGCGCTTCGGCGCGAGGCTCCTCCGGGGCGAGGCCGTCCTGCCCGTCATGGAGCCGGGGCTTTCCTGGCAGGGCCCCGCGGGCAACGGCCTGGAGTTCCCGCTCGACTGGGGTGGCACCGGCGTCGCCGGCACCTTCACCGCGGTCAACTCGGGCTCGGCGGCGAGCCATCCGGTCATCGAGTTCCGGGGGCCGCTGCGCCGGCCGACCCTGACACGACTGGCCGACGGCCGGCAGCTCCAGTACGACATCGTGCTCGGCTCCCAGGACGTCCTGACCGTGAACACCGAGGCGGGCACGGTCCAGCTGAACGGAACCACGTCCCGGCTCTACACCGCCACCCCCGCCTCCGCGCCCGAGCAGCTCTTCGCCCTGGCGCCCGGAAGCACCGCGCTGGCGTTCCGCTCCAACGACACCACACCGGACCCGGCGGCCAAGGTGACCGTGCTGTGGCGCGACGCCCACTGGTGAGCACCGGCCGCGCACCGTCCCCGTCCCTCTTCTCCCGTACCCCTTCACCCAGGAGGACAACATGCCCGTGCGCAGCGCATGGCTGATCAACCGCACCGAGACCGAGTCCGGCCAGTCCCGCACCGACACCCGGCTCGCGCCCGTCGGCACCCTGGCCCCGACCGGCGCGCTGACCACCGCCTCCGGCATCATCCCGGGCTCCCAGGGCGGCCAGTACCTGATGTCCGCGCTGTACGTCTTCGGCGACACGGCCGGGATGACCGCGAACGTCGCCCCCGGCCGCGCCGTCATCCAGGGCAGCGACGCCGCCGGCGCGTACCCGGTCGTCCTGACCGACTACACCACGATCACCTTCGACGACGGCGACGCGAGCAACCCACGCATCGACCTCGTCGTGCTCCGGGTCTACGACGCCCAGTTCGACACCGTCAACGGGCGTACCGAGGCGGTCCTGGAGATCGTCAAGGGCGCGCCGTCCGCCACCCCCGAGCCCCCGCTCCTGCCGGACGTGTCCCTCCCGCTCGCCCAGGTCACCGTCCCGGCGGGCGCCTCCGTCGGAACCGGCGGACTCGACTGGGCGACCGCCGTCTACGACCTGCGCCACACCACCGTGGCCGTCGGCGGCATCCTGGCCGAGGGCTGGAGCCGGGACGTGGACGGCGGCTACACCGGCCAGTACCGCGACACCTCGACCCAGCTCCAGCGCTGGGACAGCAACCGCTGGGTGTCCTACCCGCGTCAGGTCGGCGGGATCGCCCCGCAGGGCGCGCTGGCGGCCGGCGAGTACACCGGCCAGTACCGCGACGAGGCGGGCAGGCTCCAGCGCTGGGACGGCACCGTGTGGCGCCCGGCCACCGCCGTGCCCTCGAGCGCGTTCGCGCACCACGGCGACGGCGGCTACTGCTCCTCCACCACCTGGGTCGAGGCGGTCACCGACACCGCCGGCCCCACCATCACCGCGACCTTCACCGTGCCGGTGTCGGGAGCGGTCCTGGTCACGGTCGGTTTCTGGGGCAGCGTCGCGGTCGCCGGCGAGTGGGGCCGGATGTCCGCCAACATCCGGAAGAACGGCGCACTGGTGCTCGGCGCGCACGAGGTGCGCTCGGCACAGGTCGCGAACAAGGGACACGCCCAGTCGGCCTCGTACACCTTCCGGGTCAGCGGCCTGGAGGTGGGTGCCACGTACACCGCGGTCTCCGCGTACTGCTCCTCGGCGACGAGCAGCGCCGTCTGGTTCGACAACCGCTTCATCCGCGTCGACCCCGCCCTGTGAGGAAGGCCGTGAGCAACTCCCCGACGACCCCCGCCTACCGGGCGCTCTTCTGCGATCTGCGCTCCGACCGCCTGCTGGACGTGCTGCCGCTCACCGAGGCGAAGTTCGACGACTTCATCGGCAAGCCGGGTTCGCTCACCGCGACGGTCCCGCTCCCGGACGGCACGCTCGCCGCCCGGGCGCGGGCCGCCCTCCAGCCGGGCCGCACCGCGGTCTGGCTGGAGCGGGACGGCGACATCTGGTGGGGCGGTGTGCTGTGGACGTGTACGCCGGTCTCCGACGAGCAGGGCCGTCTCCAGGTCCAGTTCCAGGCCGGCACCTTCGACTCGTACCTCGATCACCGCATCCTCTCCACGGATCTGATCGGCACGGGCGCCGACCAGTTCGACATCGCCCGGCTGCTCGTCGCCCACGCCGAGGAGCAGCCCGGCGGACGCATCGACATCAGCCTCGGCCACGAGAGTTCCGGAGTCCGGCGCGACTACGCGTACGCCTACTCCGCGCTGGCCCGGGTCCGTGAACTGCTCGACAAACTGGCCCAGCTGGCCGACGGGTTCGAGTGGCGGATCCACTGCTATCGCGACGCCCAGGGACGCCGCGTCAAGCGACTCCAGCTCGGGCATCCGACGATCCAGACCGGCCACACCGACATCGTGCTCGACCATCCTGGCCAGATCCTCACGTACAGCCTGCCCACGGACTCCACGGTGCAGGCGAACGTGTGGGTGGCGCGCGGGGAATCGGCCAACACCGACCAGTCCAAGGAGTCCCAGCCGCTCACCGTCAGTGAGGAGGTGCCCGAAGACCTGCTCGGCGGCTGGCCGCGCCTGGAACGGAGCTCCGACCACAGCGGCGTGAAGGACGAGCAGACCCTGCGCTCGCTGGCCGCCGCGGAACTGGCACGGCAGAACCGGCCCGAGACCATCCCGGAACTCACCGTCGTCCTGGACGGAAGGATCACCCCGGCTCTTCTCGGTGGCCGCATCCGGCTGCGGATCCACGATCTGTGGCATCCGGAAGGCCTCGACCGGCAGTACCGCGTCGTCGGACTGGCGGTGAACCCGCCTCAGCGCACCAAGGCCGAGACGGCCACGCTCTACCTGGAAGGGGTGTAACCGTGGCGATCATCCCCACCGACCTGCTCGACCGCATCCGCGATCTGGAACGCCAGGTCCGCGAGCTGATGGGCAGCGCGAACACCAGCCCGGCGCTGAACCAGATCAGTGGCGGTGAGGTCGTCATCGGCGACGGCGGCCGGCTGCGGGTCCGCACGGCGGGAGGCGAGGACCTCCTCTACCTGGGCAGGGTCGAGCCCGAGCGGAACGAGACCACCCCGCAGCAGGGCCTCGTGGTGCGCCGTGACGACGGTTCGCTGGCCCTGACGGTGTGGACCGGCAGCCCGGACACGCTGCCGGTCCAGCCCGTCCAGATCCTCGACCGGCGGGGCAACGTCGTCGTCGCCGACGACGCCGCCCACCGTGGTCTGGCCCGGCCGTACATCCCGTACCCGGTGCCGGAGCCCGTCGACACCGCACGCTGGGAGTCGACCGGCGCGACCGACTGGGTCACGCTCTACCGCGGCCCCGGCATCGTCCAGCACCCGCGACTGCACTGCCGGATCGCGGCGGCGGGAACGACGGGCGCCAAGGTCCGGCTGCTGGTGAACGGCGACCAGCTGGGCCCGGAGGGCACGGTGGGCACCGGCCTGGAGTTCACGGAGGTCATCGCGGCCGACTACGGCGCCACGGTCACCTTCGAGGTCCAGGCGAAGGTCGCGGCGTCGGGCGACACCGTCCGATGCCGTCCACTGGCCCTGTACGGCATGCAGTCCTGACGGAGGGTGACCCGCCGGGGCGCGGGGGGGGGGGGGGAGGGAGGGGGGAGGCGGGGAGGGGGGGGGGGAGAGGAAGATGGAGTTCGCCGCGCGCCACCGCCACCCCCCCCACCCCCCCCCCCCCCC
>NZ_JBHUYJ010000005.1:60067-63574 GCF_042668715.1 Streptomyces sp. NPDC057271 | reverse complement strand
GGGGGGTGACCCGCGGGGGCGCACCGTCCCCCCCCGGGAACCTCCCGGGCGGGCACGGCGACGCACCTTGACCGCGCTGCCCTCACACCGCGCCCCGCACACACCGCCGCGCCTTCACCCGCGGCGGCCCCGTCACGGCGCGGCGCAATTCACCACGAGCCGCCCCGTCACAGCGCGGCGCAATTCACCACGAGCCGCCCCGTCACAGCGCGGCGCAATTCACCACGAGCCGCCCCGTCACAGCGCGGCGCATTCACCACGAGCCGCCCCGTCACAGCGCGGCGCATTCACCACGAGCCCGCCCGTCGCAGCGCACCCCGGCGGGTCGCCCCTCCACCGGCGCGCCGGTACTCCCGTCGAACACACCCGCCGCCCGCCCTGCCTCTCCGCAAGCAAAGGAGCCCTCGTGCTGCCTCCGTCCATCTCCACCGTCCAGATCACCGCCCGCTATCTCAACCCCGACGGCGGCCCGATGAGCGGGTCCGTCGAATTCCGGCCGCCCTCGCTGCTCACGCATGCCGAGTCGGACGTCTTCGTGGGCGGGCCGACCCGCGCCACCCTCGACGCCGAGGGCCGGATCAGCGTCGTCCTGCCGGCGACCGACCTGCCCGGCTGGAACCCCGTCGACTGGACCTACCACGTCACCGAGAAGCTCGGCGGCATGGACCGGGTCCGGATCTACCAGATCGCGCTGCCCGCCGCCCACCCGGTCGTCGACCTCGCGGACATCCGCCCCGCGGACCCGAGCACGCCGAACCACGTGGCCGTGCCCGGCCCGCCCGGACCCGCCGGCGAACTCGGCCCGCAGGGACCCGCCGGCCCGGTACGGTCCGTCAACGGCCAGACCTCGGCCGACATCGTCCTGACCGCCGCCGATGTCGCCGCCCTCGCGACCACCGCCGCCGGAGCCGCCGGCGGAGTGGCGACCCTGGGTGCCGACGGCAAGGTCCCGGCCGCGCAGCTGCCGGCCGCCGGTGGCGCGGTCGGCTCCGTGAACGGGCGGACCGGCGACGTCGTACTGACCGCCGCCGACCTCGGCGCACTCACGCAGGCCGCCGGCGACCTGCGCTATCTGGCGATCGACGGTGCTCCGGTGAAGTCCGTCAACGGCCAGGCCGGCACGGTCCAGCTGAACGCCGCCGACGTGTCGGCGGTGGCCGCGGGTGACGCGGTGCTGCTCAGCGGAAGCCAGACCATCGCCGGCGCGAAGACGTTCGCCGTACCTCCGTCCACCACCGCCTCCCCCAGCACCGCCGACCACCTGGTCCGTCGGGGCTACGTCGACACGGTGTCCGCGGCGGGAACCTGGTCCCCCAGCGCGCTGGGCTTCTCCGGCTGGGCCTTCGACCCGGCGGCCTCCTCGGCGGACCAGGTGCAGTACTGCACCAACGGCACGGTCTACCTGATCGGTGTCCCGCTCCACGCGGCCACCACCATCTACAACGTGGTGTTCTACGTGCCCGGATACGTCGGCGGCACGCTGAGCTCCTCCTCGTACGCCGGGCTCTACTCCAGCAGCGGCAACCGGATCGCCCAGACCAGCAGCCTCACGACGCTGATCCCGGCGACCGAGGGAACCACCGTCATCTGCCCGATTCCCGTCTCGTTCAACGCGCAGGCCGGCCACTACTGGGTCGCTCTGCTCGTCAACGGCCCCAGCCCCAGCTACAACGGGCCCGCCTTCCTGCGGGGCGCCAGCGCGGGCGAGTACCCGGGCGGCAGCGCCCGAATGCCGGGGTCCTTCATCCGGCACGGCCGACTCCCCACGACCGGCCAGAGCTCGCTCCCGACGTCGTTCAACCCCTCGACCGTGGTCCCCGACGCCAACGCCATCTGGGCCGCGCTGGCCTGAGCCGCTCCCGCCCACACGATCCCGCAGCACCCCGAACGCCCCGTGCCGGTCCCCGACCGCACGGGGCGTTCGGCCTGACCCAGCCCACTCCACGGAAGGACCTCCATGGCCACGCCCCTCACCGCGGACCAGCTCCTCTCGGCGCTCCGCGCCGAAGGCGTCACCGTCGTCGAGCACGACGGCTGGCGCACCCACAACCGCAACCACGTCGGCGCCTGGGGCCCGGTGAACGGCGTGATGATCCACCACACCGTCTCCAGCGGCGCCGCCTCGTCGGTCGAGCTCTGCTACAACGGCTACTCCGGCCTGCCGGGCCCGCTCTGCCACGGTGTGATCACCAAGGACGGCACGGTCCACCTCGTCGGCAACGGCCGCGCCAACCACGCCGGCGGCGGCGACCCCTCCGTCCTCCAGGCCGTCATCACCGAGACGTACGGAACCCGGCCGCCCGCCCCCCAGGAGCACCAGGGCAGCTCCGGCGCCGTGGACGGCAACTCCCGCTTCTACGGCTTCGAGTGCGTCAACCTCGGCGACGGCGCCGACCCCTGGCCGGCCGCCCAGCTCGACGCCATCGAACGGGTCTCGGCGGCGATCTGCCGGGCTCACGGCTGGGGCGCCAAGTCCGTCATCGGGCACCTGGAGTGGTCCGACTGGAAGAGCGACCCGCGCGGTTTCGCCATGCCGGGCATGCGGGACCGCGTCCAGACCCGGCTCGGGGCGGCACCCGCGAAACAGCTGCCCGCCGCCCAGCGGCCCGCCACCCCGCGCTACCAGCCCTTCCCCGGCGCGTCGTTCTTCAGGAACAGCCCCAGTTCCCCGATCGTCACCGCGATGGGCCGCCGACTGGTCGCGGAGGGCTGCTCCGCTTACGCCGTCGGCCCGTCCCCGCGCTGGAGCGAGGCCGACCGCCGCAGCTACGCGCGGTGGCAGCGCAAGCTCGGCTTCACCGGCTCCGACGCCGACGGCTGGCCCGGCCGCACCTCCTGGAACGCGCTGAAGGTCCCGTACACGAAGTAGTCCCGCCCCTCACGAGAAGGAGCCCCCGATGTCCGACGCCTCCAAGCGCACGGCTCGTACCGTCCTCCAGACCGCCGTCGCGATCGCCGTCGTCCTCCCCGCGATCGTCGACGCCTCCGGGCTCCCGGAGACCCTGCCGTGGGTCGCCGGGGCACTGGCCGTGGCCGGTGCGCTGACCCGGATCATGGCCGTCCCGAGCGTGCAGAACCTCCTGCCCTCCTGGCTGCGCAGCTCACCGGGGGATGCCGATGACCGAGGCTGAACAGCACGACCCGGTCACCGTCGCCATCGAGCTGGAGCGGATGCGCGGCACCCTCGAGGCCGGCTTCGCCCGCGTCGACGGCTCGCTCGCCCTGCTCGTGCAGCGCAGTGACCAGACCGACAAACAGCTCGCCGACATGGAGTCCCGGCTCGACGCCCTGGAACGCTCCCGCTGGCCGCTGACCAGCATCGCCGCGCTGACGGCGAGCGCCGGTCTGATGCTCGCGGTCTGGGAGCTCGCCGGCAGGTGACACCGAATCCCGGTCGCGGGGAGGGGGGGGGGGGAGGGGCATGGGTGGGAAGGGTGGGCGGGGGATCGTTTCGCCTCAGGCTCCGGATCCCCTTCCCCTACCACCAACAAGGCGCCCGACTCAACA
>NZ_JBHUYJ010000005.1:0-60057 GCF_042668715.1 Streptomyces sp. NPDC057271 | reverse complement strand
TTTTTCCTTGTCGGAGGGGGAAGTTCCCCCGCCCGGCCTCTCCACGCCCCGGCGCACCCCACGATGACAGCGGTGGCGGCCGTGGCGGCGCCCTCGTGGCACTGCCGGTCCCCGGCAGGAAAGGCAGGCCGAACATGGGGCGTCCATGCCCCTGCCGCCCGTACCCCTCCGCGCGGACACTGGGGTCAGCTGTCCAACCAGCACAGGGGGAGGTTCATCATGACCGCGCACGACCGCGTCCTGCCCACGCCCTCCGGCGACCCGCTCTCCGACCTCGACGTCGAGGTCGGGCTGACCGTCATCGAGTACGGCCACGTCGCCGCCGAGTACGCGGCCGCCGTCGCCCACCCCAGCACTCCCCGGGCGGTCGTCGACCAGTACGCCGTCGTGGTCGACATCCTGGACCTGGCCCGCCGCGTCCCGGCCGCCGACGTGCCCGCCCTCCTCGCCGTCGGCACCCGCGCCCTGCTCCGTGTCCACCGGGCCCTGCTCGGCTAGTGCCGACGGACACGCCAGGAGCTCCCATGCGGCACACGCGGCACCACGAGACCACCCCGGACGCCCCGGACGGCCGCCGTCGGGACATCGTCCTGAGGCATGCCGCCGGCCTCGGCCTCGCCCTGGGGGCGGTGTTCCCCGTCCTGGGCGCCACACCCGCCGGGCTGTTGTGGGCATTCCTGACGACGACGGTCCTGGGCGGCTCCGCGGGAGTCCTCCTGCACCGTCTTCGCACACGGACCGCGACACCCGCGAGGACCGCGACACCCGCGAGGACCGCGACACCCGCGCCACTGCCGCCCCGCAGCGGCCAGGAGACCGCGGACACGGCCATCACCCGGTACGGAGAACTGCTGGCCCGTCACCCTCCGCACGGCCAGGGCACTCCGGCAGGCGACACGCGGTGGCGCATCGCGTTCGACGCCTATGACGAGGCGAAGCAGGCCGACCCGGGGCGTGTCCCGGAGATCCTCGCCCGGGGGCGCGCCGCGCTCGACGGCCTCGCCCCTCCCCCCGCACGCCGAGCGCCCACTCCGCTCGACCCCGCCCTGTGCAGCCACGGCACCGGCCCGGCGACCGTACGGCTGCCGAAGCCCGAAGGCTGGTCGGGGCCCTGCCTGCTGGCCTTCGAGAGCACGGACCCGGGCGGCTTCACGGTGCACGCCCGGACCGGCGGCAGCCGCGGCCGCCGCACCGTACGACTGACTCACCACCTCCACGGGCCGGCGATCGTCCGGGTCCCCGTGCCGCACACCACCGACGAGGCCCTGACGGTCGAGATCACCACGGAGGGGCCGTGGTGGACCACCCTGCTCCCGGCCCGGACCGCACGCTCCCTCGCCGGAACGCTCCACGGCAGAGGCTCCGAACTGGTGTCGAACCGGAACCGGCACCGCACCGCCGTCTTCGAGCACCACGGCCAGGGCGAGTTCCTCGTCCGCGTCCCGGACGTCCGTGACGTGACCGCGGGCCGGATCCTGGCCCAGGGCGAGGGCCCGGCCCGGCTCTTCATCGGCCTGGGCGGGGTCGGCTCCCTGCTCGTCGACACCGACGAGCCATGGACGCTGCACACACCCGCGCCCTGAACGCCGCAGGGCGGCCACCCCGTACGAAACGGGGTGACCGCCCTGCGGTACTTCAAGCGACTCGCTTACTGGTTGTACGGACCGTAGTCGTAGTCCTCCAGCGGAACGGCCTGGCCGGAGCCCGTGCCGAACGGCGAGTAGTCGATGTCGTCGTAGCCGACGGCCGAGTACATCGCGGCCTTGGCCTCCTCGGTCGGCTCGACCCGGATGTTGCGGTAGCGGGACAGACCCGTACCGGCCGGGATGAGCTTACCGATGATGACGTTCTCCTTGAGGCCGATGAGGCTGTCGGACTTGGCGTTGATCGCCGCATCCGTCAGGACTCGGGTCGTCTCCTGGAAGGAGGCGGCCGACAGCCAGGACTCCGTCGCCAGCGAGGCCTTGGTGATACCCATCAGCTGCGGACGGCCGGAGGCGGGGTGACCGCCCTCGGTGACCACACGACGGTTCTCGGTCTCGAACTTCGAGCGCTCGACGAGCTCGCCCGGCAGCAGCTCCGCGTCGCCGGACTCGATGATCGTCACACGGCGCAGCATCTGCCGGATGATGATCTCGATGTGCTTGTCGTGGATCGACACACCCTGCGAGTTGTAGACCTTCTGGACTTCGCCGACCAGGTGGACCTGGACCGCGCGCTGACCGAGGATCCGCAGCACGTCGTGCGGGTTGGTGGCACCCACGGTGAGCTTCTGGCCCACCTCGACGTGGTCGCCCTCGCCCACCAGCAGACGGGCGCGCTTCGAGATCGGGAACGCCGTCTCGTCGCTGCCGTCGTCCGGGGTGACGACGATCTTCTTGGTCTTCTCGGTCTCCTCGATACGGACGCGGCCGGCCGCCTCCGAGATCGGGGCGACACCCTTGGGCTGACGAGCCTCGAAAAGCTCGACGACACGGGGCAGACCCTGGGTGATGTCGTCACCGGCCACACCACCGGTGTGGAAGGTACGCATCGTCAGCTGGGTACCGGGCTCGCCGATGGACTGGGCCGCGATGATGCCGACGGCCTCACCGATGTCGACCAGCTTGCCGGTGGCCAGCGAACGGCCGTAGCAGAAGGCACAGGTGCCGACGGCGGACTCACAGGTCAGGACCGAGCGGGTCTTGACCTCCTCCACACCGGCGCCCACGAGGGCGTCGATCAGGACGTCACCCAGGTCGACGTTGGCCGGCGCGATGACCTTGCCGTCCACGACGACGTCCTCGGCGAGCATCCGCGCGTACACGGAGGTCTCGACGTCGTCCGTCTTCCGCAGGACGCCGTCGGCGCCCCGCTCGGCGATCCGCAGCTTCAGACCGCGCTCGGTGCCACAGTCCTCCTCGCGGATGATCACGTCCTGCGAGACGTCCACCAGACGACGGGTCAGGTAACCCGAGTCGGCGGTACGCAGGGCGGTGTCGGCCAGACCCTTACGGGCACCGTGCGTCGAGATGAAGTACTCGAGGACGGAGAGACCCTCACGGAAGGACGCCTTGATGGGACGCGGGATCGTCTCGTTCTTGGCGTTCGACACCAGACCACGCATACCGGCGATCTGACGCATCTGCATCATGTTTCCTCGGGCACCCGAGTCAACCATCATGAAGATGGGGTTCGTCTTGGGGAAGTTCTCGTTCATGGCCTCGGCAACCTCGTTGGTCGCCTTGGTCCAGATCGCGATGAGTTCCTGAGTGCGCTCTTCCTTGGTGATGAGACCGCGCTCGTACTGCTTCTGGACCTTCTCGTCCTGCGCCTCGTAGCCCTTGACGATCTCCTTCTTCGCCTCGGGAACGACGACGTCGGAGATGGCCACGGTGACGCCGGAACGGGTCGCCCAGTAGAAGCCCGCCGCCTTCAGGTTGTCGAGCGTCGCCGCCACGATGACCTTGGGGTAGCGCTCGGCGAGGTCGTTGACGATCTCGGAGAGCTGCTTCTTGCCGACCGAGTAGTCGACGAAGGGGTAGTCCTCGGGCAGCAGCTCGTTGAAGAGCGCGCGGCCCAGCGACGTACGCAGACGGAACGAGTCACCCTGCTGCCACGCACCTGCCCCGACGCCGCCGTCACTCTCCTCTTCCACCGGGGGAACCCAGCCGCGCGGCGGAACGGTGCCGATCGGGAAGCGGATGTCGATCTGCGACTGCAGCGCCAGCTCGCCGGCGTCGAACGCCATGATCGCCTCGGCCGTGGAACCGAACGCGCGGCCCTCACCCCTGGTGTCACGAAGCTCACCGTCGGTGGTCAGGAAGAACAGACCGAGGACCATGTCCTGGGTCGGCATCGTGACCGGACGGCCGTCGGCCGGCTTGAGGATGTTGTTCGAGGACAGCATCAGGATGCGGGCCTCGGCCTGCGCCTCCGCGGAGAGCGGCAGGTGGACGGCCATCTGGTCACCGTCGAAGTCCGCGTTGAACGCGGTGCAGACGAGCGGGTGGATCTGGATGGCCTTGCCCTCGACCAGCTGCGGCTCGAAGGCCTGGATGCCGAGGCGGTGCAGGGTGGGCGCACGGTTCAGCAGGACCGGGTGCTCGGCGATGACCTCTTCGAGGACGTCGTACACGACCGTGCGGCCGCGCTCGACCATCCGCTTGGCGCTCTTGATGTTCTGCGCGTGGTTCAGGTCGACCAGGCGCTTCATCACGAACGGCTTGAAGAGCTCCAGCGCCATGGCCTTCGGCAGACCACACTGGTGCAGCTTCAGCTGCGGACCGACGACGATGACGGAACGCGCGGAGTAGTCCACACGCTTACCGAGCAGGTTCTGACGGAATCGGCCCTGCTTGCCCTTCAGCATGTCGCTGAGGGACTTCAGCGGACGGTTGCCGGGGCCCGTGACCGGGCGACCACGACGGCCGTTGTCGAAGAGGGCGTCGACCGCCTCCTGGAGCATCCGCTTCTCGTTGTTCACGATGATCTCGGGGGCACCGAGGTCGAGCAGACGCTTCAGACGGTTGTTCCGGTTGATCACACGGCGGTACAGGTCGTTCAGGTCGGAGGTCGCGAAGCGGCCACCGTCCAGCTGCACCATCGGACGCAGGTCCGGCGGGATCACCGGCACGCAGTCGAGAACCATGCCCTTGGGGCTGTTCGCGGTCTGCAGGAACGCGGAGACGACCTTGAGGCGCTTGAGCGCACGGGTCTTCTTCTGGCCCTTGCCGGTACGGATGATCTCGCGGAGGCGCTCGGCCTCCTCGTCCAGGTCGAAGGACTCCAGGCGCTTCTGCAGCGCCGCGGCACCCATCGAACCGTCGAAGTACGTGCCGAAGCGGTCACGCAGCTCGCGGTAGAGGAGCTCGTCGCCCTCCAGGTCCTGGACCTTGAGGTTCTTGAAGCGGTTCCAGACCTCGTCGAGACGGTCGATCTCGCGCTGCGCGCGGTCGCGCAGCTGCTTCATCTCACGCTCGGCGCCCTCGCGCACCTTGCGGCGCACGTCGGCCTTGGCACCCTCGGCCTCGAGCTCGGCCAGGTCGGTCTCGAGCTTCTTGGCGCGGGCCTCCAGGTCGGAGTCGCGACGGTTCTCGATCTGCTGACGCTCGACGGAGACGTGCGCCTCCAGCGAGGGCAGGTCACGCGTACGACGCTCGTCGTCCACGAACGTGATCATGTACGCGGCGAAGTAGATGACCTTCTCGAGGTCCTTCGGCGCGAGGTCCAGCAGGTATCCGAGGCGCGACGGGACGCCCTTGAAGTACCAGATGTGGGTGACGGGCGCGGCGAGTTCGATGTGGCCCATCCGCTCACGGCGCACCTTGGCGCGGGTGACCTCGACGCCACACCGCTCACAGATGATGCCCTTGAAGCGGACACGCTTGTACTTGCCGCAGTAGCACTCCCAGTCCCGGGTAGGACCGAAGATCTTCTCGCAGAAGAGTCCGTCCTTCTCGGGCTTCAGGGTGCGGTAGTTGATGGTCTCGGGCTTCTTGACCTCGCCGTGGCTCCACTGACGGATGTCGTCAGCGGTGGCCAGACCGATCCGGAGCTCATCGAAGAAGTTGACGTCGAGCACTATGCGTCAATCCCTCTCAGGGTTGTAAGTCTTGGGGTCTGAAACGGGGGTCCTGGGGCCGGCCGGGGACTCAGTGGACTGCACCGAGTCCCCGTACCGGACTCCCGTCAGACCTCTTCGACGCTGCTCGGCTCGCGCCGGGACAGGTCGATACCGAGCTCCTCCGCTGCGCGGAAGACGTCCTCGTCGGTGTCGCGCATCTCGATGGACATGCCGTCCGAGGACAGCACCTCCACGTTGAGGCACAGGGACTGCATCTCCTTGATGAGCACCTTGAAGGACTCGGGGATGCCGGGCTCAGGGATGTTCTCGCCCTTGACGATGGCCTCGTAGACCTTCACGCGGCCGGTCACGTCGTCGGACTTGATCGTCAGCAGCTCCTGGAGGGCGTACGCGGCGCCATAAGCCTCCAGCGCCCACACCTCCATCTCACCGAAGCGCTGGCCACCGAACTGGGCCTTACCACCCAGCGGCTGCTGGGTGATCATCGAGTACGGACCGGTCGACCGGGCGTGCAGCTTGTCGTCGACCAGGTGGTGGAGCTTGAGGATGTACATGTACCCGACCGAGATCGGGTCCGGGAACGGCTCGCCGGAGCGGCCGTCGAACAGACGCGCCTTGCCGGAGGGGAGCACCATGCGCTCGCCGTCGCGGTTCGGGATCGTGTGCTGGAGCAGACCCGCGAGCTCGTCCTCACGCGCACCGTCGAAGACGGGGGTGGCGACGTTGGTGCCCGGGGCGACCTGGTCGGCGCCGATGGCCTGCAGGCGCTTCGCCCAGTCGTCCGCGAGACCGGAGACGTCCCAGCCGCGGCTGGCGAGCCAGCCGAGGTGGATCTCCAGGACCTGTCCCGGGTTCATTCGGGACGGGACACCCAGCGGGTTGAGGATGATGTCGACCGGGGTGCCGTCCTCGAGGAAGGGCATGTCCTCGATCGGAAGGATCTTGGAGATGACACCCTTGTTGCCGTGACGGCCGGCGAGCTTGTCACCGTCGGTGATCTTGCGCTTCTGGGCGACGTAGACGCGGACCAGCTGGTTCACGCCCGGGGGAAGCTCGTCGCCCTCCTCGCGGTCGAAGACGCGGACGCCGATGACCTTGCCGGTCTCGCCGTGCGGCACCTTCAGCGAGGTGTCACGGACCTCACGCGCCTTCTCACCGAAGATCGCGCGGAGCAGACGCTCCTCCGGGGTCAGCTCGGTCTCACCCTTGGGCGTGACCTTGCCGACGAGGATGTCGCCGGCGACGACCTCGGCACCGATACGGATGATGCCGCGCTCGTCGAGGTCGGCGAGGACCTCCTCGGAGACGTTCGGGATGTCCCGGGTGATCTCCTCCGGGCCGAGCTTGGTGTCACGGGCGTCGACCTCGTGCTCCTCGATGTGGATCGAGGAGAGGACGTCGTCCTGCACGAGGCGCTGCGACAGGATGATCGCGTCCTCGTAGTTGTGACCCTCCCACGGCATGAACGCCACGAGCAGGTTCTTGCCGAGCGCCATCTCACCGTTCTCGGTGGCCGGACCGTCGGCGAGGACCTGGCCCTCGATGACCCGGTCGCCCTCGGAGACGACGACCTTCTGGTTGACCGAGGTGCCCTGGTTCGAGCGGGAGAACTTGGCCATCCGGTACGTGGTGTACGTGCCGTCGTCGTTGGCGACGGTGATGTAGTCGGCCGAGACCTCCTGGACGACACCGTCCTTGTCGGCCTTCGGCACGTCACCGGCGTCGGTGGCGCAGCGGTACTCCATGCCGGTACCGACGAGCGGGGCCTCGGACTTAATCAGCGGCACCGCCTGACGCATCATGTTCGCGCCCATGAGGGCACGGTTGGCGTCGTCGTGCTCGAGGAAGGGGATCATGGCCGTCGCGACCGACACCATCTGGCGCGGCGAGACGTCCATGTAGTCGACCTCGGTCGGCGGGACGTAGTCGACCTCGCCACCACGGCGGCGGACCAGAACGCGCGGCTCGGTGAAGCGGAGCTCGTCGTTCAGGGTCGCGTTCGCCTGGGCGATGACGTAGCGGTCCTCTTCGTCGGCCGTGATGTAGTCGACCTCGTCGGTGACCTGGCCGTCGACGACCTTGCGGTACGGCGTCTCGATGAAGCCGAACGCGTTGACGCGGCCGTACGAGGCGAGCGAACCGATCAGACCGATGTTCGGGCCTTCGGGGGTCTCGATCGGGCACATGCGTCCGTAGTGGGACGGGTGCACGTCTCGGACCTCGAAGCCGGCCCGCTCACGGGACAGACCACCGGGACCCAGCGCCGAGAGACGACGCTTGTGCGTCAGACCCGACAGCGGGTTGTTCTGGTCCATGAACTGCGACAGCTGGCTGGTGCCGAAGAACTCCTTGATGGAGGCGACGACCGGCCGGATGTTGATCAGGGTCTGCGGCGTGATCGCCTCGACGTCCTGGGTGGTCATGCGCTCACGCACGACGCGCTCCATACGAGCCAGACCCGTACGGACCTGGTTCTGGATGAGCTCGCCGACGTTCCGCAGACGACGGTTGCCGAAGTGGTCGATGTCGTCGGTCTCGACGACGATCTCCCGGCCCGACTCGCCGATCGTCTCGGTCTCGCCCGCGTGGAGCTTCACCAGGTACTTGATCGTGGCGATGATGTCGTCGGTGGTCAGGACACCGGCGTCCAGCGGCTCGTCCGCGCCGAGCTTCTTGTTCACCTTGTAGCGGCCGACCTTCGCGAGGTCGTAGCGCTTCGGGTTGAAGTAGAGGTTCTCGAGCAGCGTCTGAGCGGCCTCGCGGGTCGGCGGCTCGCCCGGACGGAGCTTGCGGTAGATGTCGAGCAGCGCGTCGTCCTGGCCCTGGGTGTGGTCCTTCTCCAGGGTGGCGCGCATGGACTCGTACTCGCCGAACTCCTGCAGGATCTGCTCGGTGGTCCAGCCGAGCGCCTTCAGGAGGACGGTGACGGACTGCTTGCGCTTGCGGTCGATGCGGACACCGACCATGTCACGCTTGTCGATCTCCATCTCCAGCCAGGCACCCCGGGACGGGATGATCTTGGCGGAGAAGATGTCCTTGTCGGACGTCTTGTCGATCGAGGAGTCGAAGTAGACGCCCGGCGAACGGACCAGCTGCGAGACCACGACACGCTCGGTGCCGTTGATGACGAAGGTGCCCTTGTTCGTCATGAGCGGGAAGTCGCCCATGAAGACCGTCTGGGACTTGATCTCGCCGGTCTCGTTGTTGGTGAACTCGGCCGTGACGAAGAGCGGGGCGCCGTACGTGAAGTCACGGTCCTTGCACTCGTCGATCGAGTTCTTCGGGGGCTCGAAGCGGTGGTCGCGGAAGGTCAGCGACATCGACCCGGAGAAGTCCTCGATCGGAGAGATCTCCTCGAAGATCTCCTCCAGACCCGACTTCCTGGGGACGTCCTGTCCCGACTCGAGAGCTGCCTCGACGCGAGCCTTCCAGGCGGCGTTTCCGAGCAGCCAGTCAAAGCTCTCGGTCTGCAGCGCGAGGAGGTTCGGAACCTCGAGGGGCTCCTTGATCTTTGCAAAGGAGATGCGCAGCGGGGCGGTGCTGGCGCCGTTGTTCGTATTGGTCGAGGCGTTGCGCGAGGCGGCCAAGAGGGGGTCCTTCCGAGGGCTCGGACTCACTACGCGCGTACCGGTCCCCAGCGACGCAGAGGGACAGACATTTCCCGATATGGCCAAAAGCCCAGCTCAGGTCAGGTCTGCCGACAATGCTCTCGCGAGGGTATGCCCCGGGTGACGGGCAGGGGGCAGCTAACAGGCAGCGCAAAGGGTCAGTGTAGCCACTTGGCCCACTGATGTCCAGGGCGAGTAATTCGCAACCCTCGTTGTTCTCAACTCCGCGGTACCTCGCGCCGTGCGGCGCACCTCGATACTGCCCGTTCCGCCGTCGATCCATGCCTCGGATACGGATCGTTGTGACGACGCGTCCTGAGAATTGCGCGCTGCGTGCGGTTCGTCAAGGCCCCCCGGCCAGCGGGGCGCACGGCGAAGATCACCATACTCCGCTCCCCCGGGCTCGCACGACCCCCGCCACGCCCGTCCCGGGGTACGCCGAAGGGCGACCACCCGGATGGGTGATCGCCCTTGGCGAGGCGCCTGAGAGGCGCCAGAACGAGTCAGGAGACTCGCAGGGTCTTACTTGACCGTGACGGAGGCGCCGGCGGCCTTGAGGGACTCGGCAGCCTTCTCCGCGGCCTCCTTGGCGACCTTCTCGAGGACCGGCTTCGGGGTGCCGTCGACGAGGTCCTTGGCCTCCTTCAGGCCCAGGGAGGTGAGCTCACGCACGACCTTGATGACCTGGATCTTCTTGTCGCCCGCACCCTCGAGGATGACGTCGAACTCGTCCTGCTCCTCGGCGACCTCGGCGGCGGGGCCACCCTGCGCCGGGCCGGCGACGGCGACGGCCGCGGCGGCGGTGACGTCGAACTTCTCCTCGAAGGCCTTCACGAACTCGGAGAGCTCGATGAGGGTCATCTCCTCGAACTGCGCGAGCAGGTCGTCCTGGGACAGCTTCGCCATGATGGCGTCCTTCCACTAATTCGGCAGGTGCCGGATGTACATGTAGGCGGGCGTACGTTCGGCCCGCTGCGACCGTCGCCCTAGTGGACGGCGATCATTGCGCGAGCCGAGTTACTCGGCACCGCCCTGCTCGGCGAGCTTGACGCGAAGCGCCTCCGCGGTGCGGACGAACTTCGACGGCAGCGCCTGCAGGAGCGAGGCAGTCTGGGACTGCTTGCCCTTGAACGCGCCGGCCAGCTTGCTGAGCAGAACCTCGCGGGACTCGAGGTCCGCAAGCTTCTTGAACTCGTCGGCGGTCAGCGCCTTGCCATCAAGGACACCGCCCTTGATGACGAGGTTCGGGTTGTCCTTGGCGAAGTCACGCAGAGCCTTCGCCGACTCCACCGGGTCACCGGTGACGAAGGCGGCCGCGGTCGAACCAGCGAGCTGGTCGTCGAGCGACGCGATCCCGGCCTGGTTGGCCGCAATCTTGGTCAGCGTGTTCTTCACCACGGCGTACTGGGCGTTCTCACCGAGCGAACGACGCAGCGTCTTGAGCTGCGCCACGGTGAGCCCCGTGTACGAGGTCAGCACGACGGCGTTCGAGCTGCGGAACTTGTCCTCCAGCTCGGCTACCGCGGCAGCCTTGTCGGGCCTTGCCATAGAGCGTCGGCCTCCTTCCGGGTGATGAGGACCGCTCAGAAGGGGCTGAACAAAGAGAAACGCCCCGGCGCAGGCGCACGGGGCTCAGCTCGACCGGATCAAGATCCGGGAACTCTTCCACGATCACCTGCGCGGGCCGTTCGCGTCTCAGCGAACCTTCGGCCACCGGATCTCTTACGAGAGCACGGCAACGACCAGCGGTCTTTGGCTTCTGTGGAAGAGTACGCGACGCCTGCCGCGAGGAGCAAATCCGCCCGTACGGCTCAGCTCTCGCCGAGCCCGGCGGGGGCCCGGCGGTCGCCTCACGGGGGCGTCCGGGGCCTTCCGAGTCCCCTGGCGGCCCCTGAGAGCCCGCGCCACCGGCCGGGGGCGGTCGTACGAGAAAGCCGGCCCCTCAGCCGCTCCGAGGAGGGCTGAGGGGCCGGCTGACCACTCAGTGAGCCGTGTGGGCTCAGACCGCGGCCGGGTCCTCCTCGACGAGGAGGTTGCGGGTGCGGTTGGAGTCCAGCGGGATGCCGGGGCCCATCGTCGTCGTCAGGGTCGCCTTCTTGATGTAGCGGCCCTTGGCGGCGGACGGCTTCAGACGGAGGATCTCCTCCAGAGCCGCGGCGTAGTTCTCGACCAGCTTCGTCTCGTCGAAGGAGACCTTGCCGATGATGAAGTGCAGGTTCGAGTGCTTGTCGACGCGGAACTCGATCTTGCCGCCCTTGATGTCGTTGACAGCCTTGGCGACATCGGGGGTGACGGTGCCGGTCTTCGGGTTCGGCATGAGACCACGCGGGCCGAGGACGCGGCCGAGGCGGCCGACCTTGCCCATGAGGTCCGGGGTGGCCACAACGGCGTCGAACTCGTTCAGGCGGTTGCCCTTGGAGATCTCGTCGATGAGCTCGTCGGAGCCGACGATGTCGGCGCCCGCGGCGATCGCGGCCTCGGCACGGTCACCGGTCGCGAAGACCAGGACCCGGGCGGTCTTACCGGTGCCGTGCGGGAGGTTCACGGTGCCACGGACCATCTGGTCGGCCTTGCGCGGGTCGACGCCCAGGCGGAAGGCGACCTCGACGGTGCCGTCGAACTTGGTGGCGGCGGTGTCCTTGGCCAGACGGACGGCCTCGAGGGGGGCGTAGTTGCGCTCCCGGTCGATCTTGGCGTCCGCGGCGCGGAGTGCCTTGCTGCGCTTCACTGCTTCTCCTGTTTGTTCAGGTGTGGAGTCGTGGTGCGGGCCGGCGCTGGCCCTACCACTGAGGTCACAAGGGGGCTGATCAGCCCTCGACCGTGATGCCCATGGAACGGGCGGTGCCGGCGATGATCTTCGACGCGGCGTCCAGGTCGTTGGCGTTCAGGTCGGGGAGCTTGACCGTGGCGATCTCGCGGACCTGGGCGGCCGTGAGCTTCGCGACCTTGGTCTTGTGCGGCTCGCCGGAGCCCTTGTCCACACCCGCGGCCTTGAGGATCAGCTTGGCGGCCGGCGGAGTCTTGGTGATGAAGGTGAAGGTACGGTCCTCGTAGACCGTGATCTCCACCGGCACGACCATGCCACGCTGCGACTCGGTCGCGGCGTTGTAGGCCTTGCAGAACTCCATGATGTTGACGCCGTGCTGGCCCAGCGCGGGACCGACCGGCGGGGCCGGGTTGGCCGCACCAGCGTTGATCTGGAGCTTGATAAGCCCCGTGACCTTCTTCTTCTTGGGAGGCATTGCTCTCTCCGGGTCCTAGTGAGAGTGTTCAGCCGCCGATCCGGTCATCCGGATGGAGGCATACCGCACAACGATAACGGGTATAGACGTGCGGCTAAAAACCGAGCAGGTCAGAGCGGCTACGAGAGCCACTCTGACCTGGTCGGAAACCTGTGAGGGTCAGTTCTTCTGGATCTGGTCGAAGCTGAGCTCGACCGGGGTCTCGCGACCGAAGATCTCGACGAGGCCCTTGACCTTCTTCGAGTCGGCGTTGATCTCGTTGATCGTGGCCTGGAGGGTGGCGAAGGGGCCGTCGGTGACGGTGACCGAGTCGCCGACCTCGAAGTCCAGGACCTGGACCTCGACCTTGCGGGCCGGAGCCGGCTTGCCCTCGGCCTCGGCGGCCTCGCGGGCGGCCTTCTCCTCGGCCTCCGGGGCGAGCATCTTGACGATCTCGTCCAGGGTCAGCGGGTACGGGTCGTAGGCGTTGCCCACGAAGCCGGTGACGCCGGGGGTGTTGCGGACGACGCCCCAGGACTCGTTCGTCAGATCCATGCGGACGAGCACGTAGCCGGGCAGCTTGTTCTGCCGGACGTTCTTGCGCTCGCCGTTCTTGATCTGGACGATCTCTTCCTCGGGCACCTCGGCCTGGTAGATGAACTCCTCGACGTTCAGCGAGACGGCACGCTGCTCGAGGTTGGCCTTCACGCGCTTCTCGTAGCCCGCGTAGGTGTGGATCACGTACCACTCGCCGGGCAGGCCGCGCAGCTCGTCGCGGAGGGCCTGGATCGGGTCGACGGGAGCGGCGGGCTCCTCCTCGGCCTCCTCGGCCTCTTCCAGCCCGGCCTCGGCCTCGACGTCGGCGTCGTCAGCGGACTCGTCCTCGACGTCGGACTCGTCCTCGACGTCGGCGGCGTCCTCGACGTCGGTGTCCGACTCCTCGGAGTCGTCCTCGACGGAGAGGGCGGCCTCTTCGGCAGCCTCGCCCGCAGCGGCGTCAGCAGCCTCAGCCTGGTCCTCGTCGGCCGCCTCGAGGATGTCGAGCTCGTCCTCGGAAACAGACTCGTTCAGGTTCGGGTCAGACACGGTGGCTGCTTCTTCCTGGATACAGATGGGGTGGAACAAGAAGTCAGCCGAAGACGTACTTGACTGCTTCCTGGAAGCCATAGTCAATCACGGTCACGAGACCGATCATGATGACAACGAAGACAATCACTACCGTGGTGTACGTCGTCAGCTGGCTGCGAGTGGGCCAGACGACCTTGCGAAGCTCCGCCACGATCTGGCGGTAGAAGAGCGCGAGACGGCCCAGGGGGCCCTTCTTGCCGCGCTTGCCGCCCTTGCGGGCCTTCTTCTTCGAGTCCGGAGCCTCGTCCTCGGCATCAGGCATGTCGATGGAGCCCACGGCGTCCGTCACGCTTCTCACCTGATCCCGGGTCATGGCAGTGCCGTGCCGGGTGGATCCGCACGGCGGTGCATCGAAGTACGTACATGCGCACACATCCTGGCGGTGTGTGTAGCAGGGCCGGAGGGACTTGAACCCCCAACCGCCGGTTTTGGAGACCGGTGCTCTACCAATTGAGCTACGACCCTTTGTGGCTTCCCCAACCTACCGCATCGTGAGACGTGGTCGGTGAGGGCCAACGAGCAGTGAGTGTACGTGTTCATGAGCGCCGCGTCGAACAGAAAGCACGTCGGAGCCCTCACGGGCCGTCGTACGACCGAGAATGACCGGTCCTGTCCGCACCCTGAAACCTGTGTGCCGGACGGAAACGCGGTCTGGGAGCATGGCCGTATGAGCGCTGCTACCCCTCCGACCGAGCGCCGGGTCTCCGCCCGCGTCGGTGCGATCTCCGAGTCCGCCACCCTCGCCGTCGACGCCAAGGCCAAGGCCCTCAAGGCCGCCGGGCGCCCTGTGATCGGGTTCGGCGCGGGTGAGCCCGACTTCCCGACGCCTGACTACATCGTCGAAGCCGCCGTCGAGGCGTGCAAGAACCCGAAGTACCACCGCTACACGCCGGCCGGCGGTCTGCCCGAGCTGAAGGCCGCCATCGCCGCGAAGACCCTGCGCGACTCCGGCTACGAGGTCGACGCCTCCCAGGTCCTGGTGACCAACGGCGGCAAGCAGGCGATCTACGAGGCGTTCGCCGCGATCCTCGACCCGGGCGACGAGGTCATCGTCCCGGCCCCGTACTGGACGACGTACCCGGAGTCGATCCGGCTCGCGGGTGGTGTCCCGGTCGAGGTCGTCGCCGACGAGACCACCGGCTACCGCGTCTCGGTGGAGCAGCTCGAGGCGGCGCGCACGGAGAAGACCAAGGTCGTCCTCTTCGTCTCCCCGTCGAACCCCACCGGCGCCGTCTACAGCGAGGCCGAGACCGAGGCGATCGGCCGCTGGGCCGTCGAGCACGGCCTGTGGGTGCTGACGGACGAGATCTACGAGCACCTGGTGTACGGCGACGCGTCCGCCGTCTCCCTGCCGTCGGTCATGCCCGAGCTGCGCGACAAGTGCATCGTCGTCAACGGTGTCGCCAAGACGTACGCGATGACCGGCTGGCGCGTGGGGTGGATCATCGGGCCGAAGGACGTCGTGAAGGCCGCGACGAACCTGCAGTCGCACGCCACGTCCAACGTGAGCAACGTGGCACAGGTGGCCGCGCTCGCCGCCGTCTCGGGCAACCTGGACGCCGTCGCCGAGATGGGCCGCGCCTTCGACCGGCGCCGCCAGACCATCGTGCGGATGCTCAACGAGATCGAGGGCGTCCTCTGCCCGACCCCCGAGGGCGCGTTCTACGTGTACCCGTCGGTGAAGGGGCTGCTCGGCAAGGAGATCCGCGGCAAGCGCCCGCAGGACTCGGTCGAGCTGGCCGCGCTGATCCTGGACGAGGCCGAGGTCGCGGTCGTCCCGGGCGAGGCCTTCGGCACCCCCGGCTACCTGCGGCTCTCGTACGCGCTGGGGGACGAGGACCTGGTGGAGGGCGTGTCCCGGATCCAGAAGCTGCTGGCGGAGGCGCGCGACTAGTCCCGCGCTCCCGTACGGGCCCCTGGTTCTCCGGAACCGGGGGCCCGTTTTTACGTTCTAGCAAGGTCCCGATCGGGGAAAGGGGCTGTGTTCGGCCATTCGGGTGCGGCAGGATCCTTCAATGCTGGCCTCTTCAGGGGGACGCCCCTCGCACCCCCCATACGTTTCCGAGCACCTCTCCGAGCACCTCTCCGAGCATCCTGCCGGTCAGGCCTTCCGCGACATCAGCCTGCTGCCGAAGGCGCATCTGCATCTGCACTTCACCGGCTCGATGCGGCCCACCACGCTCATCGAGCTGGCGGACAAGTACGGCGTCCATCTCCCGGAGGCGCTGAGCAGCGGCACACCCCCCAAGCTGCGGGCCACCGACGAGCGCGGCTGGTTCCGTTTCCAGCGGCTGTACGACATCGCCCGCTCCTGTCTGCGGGAGCCCGAGGACATCCACCGCCTGGTGCGCGAGGCGGCCCAGGAGGACGTACGGGACGGCTCGGGGTGGCTGGAGATCCAGGTCGACCCGACCTCGTACGCCCCGCTGCTCGGCGGGCTGATCCCGGCGATGGAGATCATCCTCGACGCGGTCGACTCGGCCGTGCGCGAGACGGGGCTCGGGATGCGGGTCCTGGTGGCGGCGAACCGGATGAAGCACCCGCTGGAGGCCCGTACGCTCGCCCGGCTCGCGGTGCGGTACGCGGACCGGGGCGTGGTCGGCTTCGGGCTCTCCAACGACGAGCGCCGTGGCATGGCCCGCGACTTCGACCGGGCCTTCGCCATCGCCCGCGAGGGCGGTCTGCTCGCGGCCCCGCACGGCGGTGAGCTGACGGGCCCCTCGTCGGTACGGGACTGCCTGGACGACCTCCGGGCGGCGCGGATCGGCCACGGGGTGCGGGCGGCGGAGGACTCCCGGGTGCTGCGCAAGCTCGCCGAGAAGGGCGTGACCTGCGAGGTCTGCCCGGCGTCCAACGTGGCGCTGGGGGTCTACGAGAAGCACGAGGACGTTCCGCTGCGCGCGCTCTTCGAGGCCGGCGTCCCGATGGCCCTGGGCGCGGACGACCCGCTGCTCTTCGGGTCGCGCCTTGCGGCCCAGTACGAGATCGCCCGCCGGTACCACGCCTTCACGGACGTGGAGTTGGCCGAGCTGGCCCGCCAGTCGATCCGCGGCTCGGCGGCTCCCGAAGACGTCCGGCAGAAGCTTCTCTCGGGCGTCGACGACTGGCTGACGGCTCCGACGGCGGGCTAGGGCCTCTCGATCGCGATGCCCGCCATGAGGGTGCGGGCGACGGAGGCCGCGAAGGTGTCGACATCCTGCGGGGGGCGGCCGTCGGCGGTCATCTCCCAGGCGAAGGCGCGCTGGGCACAGGCGCCCAGGAGCAGTGAGGCGGCGGCGAGCGGGTCGGCGGCGGGGCCGACGCGGCCGTGCTGCTGTTCGGCGCGGAGGTAGGCGGCGACGCCCTCGATCGGCCGGTGCGGGCCGACGCCGAGTTCGCGCAGGATGTCGTCGTGGCGTCGCTTGAGGCTCGGCTCGGCGTAGAGCGAGGCGACGATCGGGAAGGTCTGCTCGTAGAAGAGCGCGGCCTGCCGGGCGATCTCGGTGAGGTTCTCCTCGACGCCGCGGCCGCCGGGGTCGGTGACGAGGGTGCCGAGAAGTCCCCCGAGCTGGGGCAGTCGTTCGTTGAGGACGGTCACGAACAGGTCTTCCTTGCTCGGGAAGTACTTGTAGAGCGCCGCCTCCGAGCAGCCCGCCTCCTTGGCGATCTCCTTCGTCGTGGTCCGGGCCAGGCCCGCGGTGCGCATGAGGCGGTGGGCCGCGTCGATGATCCGGACGCGGGTCGGCTTCTGTTCCATGCACGCTCCGAACGCACTTGACGGGTGAGTGAGTACCCACCCACCCTAGGGGTGAGTGAACACTCACCCACCCCTCTTCAGGAAGGCGTGCCATGAAGCTCACCGTCTTTGGAGCCACCGGCGGAGTCGGCCGGGAGATCGTCCGCCAGGGCCTGGCCGACGGCCACGACGTGACGGCCGTCGTACGGGACCCGGCGCGGTTCACCGTCACGGGCGAGCGCCTGGAGGTCTACCGTGCGGACCTGGCGGACCCCGAAGCGCTGCGCGGAGCGGTGGCCGGCAAGGACGCGGTCCTCTCCGGCCTGGGTGCCCGCACCCGCGCGGACGCCGGCGTCGCCGCGAAGCTCACGCGCTCGGTCCTCGCCGCCATGGACTCCGCGGGCGTCCGGCGTCTCGTCGTGGTCAGCGCCGCCCCGCTGGGCCCCGTACCGGACGGCCAGTCGATCATCGAGAAGGCCGTGCTCCCGATCATCAACACCCTCTACAAGGACATCTACGCGGATCTGCGCGTGATGGAGGGCGAGCTGGCGGCGAGCGCCACGGAGTGGACGTCCGTACGCCCGCCCAAGCTCACGAACAAGCCCGTCACCGGCCGCTACCGCACGGTCGTCGGCGGTACTCCTCCCCGGGGCCGCACCCTCGCCCGCGCGGACGTCGCGCACGCCATGCTGGCGGCGCTGACCGACCGGGCCACGGTCAGGCAGGCCGTGGGGGTGGCGTACTGAAGGACGACGGGCACGCGGCGGCGCCTTGCCCCCAGCCGTCGCCCCGGGCCTCCACCGGGCGGCACGTGGTCGTCCTCGGGGTCTCCGCGGCACCGGCGGGCCACTCCGGCACCGCCGCCCACCCGCTTCCCGGGAGCCTGTCACCCACGCGACGACCCGGGGCCCCCGGAGGGTTCCACGGACTTGGTCAGACGCTGACGCCCACGGTGACGGGCTCGTTGACGAGCGTGATCCCGAAGGCGTCCCGTACACCGGCGACGACCTCGCGGGCGAGCGCCAGGAGGTCCTCGGTGGTGGCCTCGCCGCGGTTGGTGAGGGCGAGGGTGTGCTTGGTGGAGATACGGGCGGGGCCGGCGCCGTAGCCCTTGGTGAAACCGGCCTTGTCGATGAGCCAGGCGGCCGAGGTCTTGACGTCGCCGTCCGCGCCCGCGGGGAAGGCCGGCGGGGTCACGTCGGAGCCGAGCCGCTCGGCGACGCGGGCCAGGAAGGTCTCGTACTCGGCCGTCGTGAGGATCGGGTTGGTGAAGAAGGAGCCCGCCGACCAGGTGTCGTGGTCGTCGGGGTCCAGGACCATGCCCTTCCCGGCGCGCAGCTTCAGGACCGTCTCCCGGGCCCGCGCGAGCGGGACACGGTCGCCGGCCTCGACGCCGAGGGCACGGGCGGTCTCCGCGTACTTGATCGGCGCGGAGAGCCCCGCCGCGTCCTCCAGCTCGAAGCGGACGCGCAGCACGACGTAGCGGTCCGGGGCGGCCTTGAAGCGGCTGTGGCGGTAGGAGAAGTCGCAGTCGGCGTTGGCGAGGGTGACGGTCTCGTCGGCCCGGCGGTCGTAGGCGACGACCTCGGTGATGGTGGCGGAGACCTCCTGGCCGTACGCGCCGACGTTCTGGATCGGGGTCGCTCCGGCCGATCCGGGGATCCCGGCGAGGCACTCGATCCCGGCGAGCCCGGCCTCGACGGTCCGCGCGACGGCGTCGGTCCAGACCTCACCGGCGGCGAGCTCCAGCGTGGCACCGTCGAGCGCGAAGCCCTTGGTCGCGATGCGCAGGGCGGTCCCGTCGAACCCCTTGTCGCCGATGACCAGGTTGGACCCGCCACCGACGACGAGCAGCGGCGTCCCGGCGGCGTCCGCCTCACGGACGACGGCGATCACCTCGTCATCGGTGGTGGCCGTGACGAGCCGGGCCGCGGGCCCGCCGAGCCGGAAGGTGGTCAGGGGGGCGAGGGGAGCGTCGTGGAGTTCCTGCACGCGCTCAAGAGTACGGGCTCGCCCCGCCCCGACCACCTGACGGGCCGGACCCCCGGCCGGGGGGCGGTACACGCCCGGCAGGGGGCGGTGCGGCCCGTCAGGGGGCGATGCCCGCCCGTCAGGGGGCGATGCGGCAGGGGCGCGCCGGCCGGGCGGTCGCTCTCCGCGGCCACCCGCCCCCGGAACCGGCGGGTTACGCGAGCCTGACGACGGCCCGGGACACGCCCAGGACCTTCTGCCCGGCCGACTTCGCGAGCAGGTCCACCCGGACCAGCCCGTCGTCCAGCTTCGCCGCGACCTTGGCGCCGACCTCGATCACCGCGCCCTCGTCGTCGTTCGGCACGACCACCGGCTTGGTGAACCGCACGCCGTACTCGACGACGGCCGCCGGGTCGCCGACCCAGTCGGTCACGACCCGGATCGCCTCGGCCATGGTGAACATGCCGTGCGCGATGACGTCCGGCAGGCCGACCTCGCGGGCGAACTTCTCGTTCCAGTGGATCGGGTTGAAGTCCCCGGAGGCGCCCGCGTACTGCACCAGCGTGGCGCGCGTCACGGGGAAGGACTGCGCCGGCAGCTCGGTGCCGACCTCGACCTCGTCGTAAGCGATCTTCGCTGCCATGGCTCAGGCCTCCTCGGGCGCGCGCGAGACGAGCTTGGTCCAGGCGGTCACGACGTGCTCGCCGGTCTCGTCGTGGACCTCACCGCGGATGTCCAGGATGTCGTTGCCGGCCATCGTCCTGATCGCCTCGATGGTCGAGACGACCGAGAGCCGGTCCCCCGCCCGCACCGGTCGGGTGTACGCGAACCTCTGGTCGCCGTGCACGACACGGTCGTAGTCCAGGCCCAGCTGCGGGTCCTCGACGACCTGCCCGGCCGCCTTGAACGTGATCGCGAACACGAAAGTCGGCGGAGCGATCACATCGGGGTGACCGAGCGCCTTCGCCGCTTCCTGATCGACATAGGCGGGATTCGCGTCGCCGATCGCCTCGGCGAACTCGCGGATCTTTTCGCGTCCGACCTCGTAGGGCGCGGTGGGCGGATAGGTCCGGCCCACGAAGGACTGGTCGAGCGCCATGGACTCGATACCTCCTGGATTTGTTGCCGACAAACGACACGAGGCCGCCCCCTGGCGGGGACGGCCTCGTGTACGAGCCTGATTAACGCGTCTCGCGGTGTGCAGTGTGCGAGTTGCAGCGGGGGCAGTGCTTCTTCATCTCAAGACGGTCCGGGTTGTTACGCCGGTTCTTCTTGGTGATGTAGTTCCGCTCCTTGCACTCCACGCAGGCCAGCGTGATCTTCGGGCGGACGTCGGTGGCAGCCACGTGAGTGCTCCTTGACGGACGGATGGACGGATGAACGCATAGAAGAGTAGCCGATCGAAGGACCGACCCCACAATCGGCTACCGTGTGTAGCGGTGACCGGACTTGAACCGGTGACACAGCGATTATGAGCCGCTTGCTCTACCGACTGAGCTACACCGCTTTGATGATCCGGATCCCGTCCGAAGACGGGTTCCTTCTCACCAGAGCCCCAATACGGAATCGAACCGTAGACCTTCTCCTTACCATGGAGACGCTCTACCGACTGAGCTATTGGGGCGAGCGATGAAGACATTACACGGTCCTCCGCCGATCGCCCAAATCCGTTTCGTGGCCCCCGCCGGCGGGCACGCGCGCGGACCCGTCACCCCCACCCCGTGAGCCACTCGCACGCCACACGTACGCCACTCGTGGCCTCATCAGTACGACTATTGCGCTCCTCCTCGAAGGGCGGCCGGACCGCCCCTAGGCTCGGCCCCACGCTGCGTGATCTTGATCTTGAGCTTGAACTTGAGGAGCCTTGAGGAGCCCGATGTCAGCCGACAGCAAGCAGCCCCAGCCGCCCGACGACCGGTCCGCTGCCACCGCCGACTCCACCTCGCTCCTGCTCTCCAACGCCCGCCTCACCGACGGCCGGACGGTGGACGTCCGGCTCGTCGGGGGCCGGATCGAGGCCGTCGGAACGGCGGGCAGCCTCACGGCCGTCGGCGCCCGCGTCGATCTGGCCGGCTATCTGCTGCTCCCCGCGCCCGCCGAGCCGCACGCCCACGCGGACACCGCCCTCAGCGCCGACACCCCGGGCCCCGTCTCGTACACCCCCGAGGAGGTGCAGCGGCGGGCCACCGAGGCCGCGCTGCTCCAGCTCGGCCACGGCTCCACCGCACAGCGCGCGCACGTCCGGATCGGCGACGTCCACGGGCTCGGCCCCCTCGAAGCCGTGCTCCAGGCCCGGCGCTCGCTGCGCGGCCTGGTGGACCTGACGACGGTCGCGGTGCCCCGGCTGCTGACCGGCTCGGCGGGCGCGGACGGGCTCGCGATGCTGCGGGACGCGGTGAAGATGGGCGCGAGCGTGGTGGGGGGCTGCCCGGACCTCGACCCCGACCCGACCGGGTACGTGGAGGCGGTCCTCGAAGTGGCGGCCGAGCAGGGCTGCCCGGTGGACCTGCACACGGACGCGGACGACCCGGCGCGGCTCGCCCGGTTCGCCGCCATGGCGGGCGGGCTGCGGCCGGGGGTGGCGATCGGCCCGTGCGCGGGGCTGTCCCGGATCCCCTCGGACGCGGCGCGGCGGGCCGCGGACCAGTTGGCGGCCGCCGGCGTGACGGTGGTCTGCCTGCCGCAGGGCGGCTGCGAGGCGACGGAGCGGCGCGGGGCGGCACCGGTCCGGCTGTTGCGGGCAGCGGGGGTGCGGCTCGCGGCCGGCAGCGGGGCGCTTCGGGACGTCTCCAACCCGGTGGGACGCGGGGACCCGCTCGAGGCCGCATATCTGCTGGCCTCGCTCGGCGGGCTGTCGGCGGAGGACGCGTACGGGGCGGTGAGCGCGGCGGCGCGTACGGCGATGGGGCTGACCGAGGTACGGGTCGAGGCCGGTTTCCCCGCCGAACTGCTCGCCGTGCGCGGCGAACGCCTCTCGGGCGTGCTGTCCCTCGCGTACAGCCGGATCGTCGTGCACCGGGGGCGGGTGGTGGCGCGGACGAGCGCGGTCCGCGAGTACTGCGACTCCGCGGCGGCGCTCGATCTGCCGCGCCAGGCCCGGCCGGAACGCCCGGAGCCGGGAAGCCCTCCGGCCGGTCCCGTCGTACGGTCGTGAGTATGCGCATTGTCATCGCTGGAGGACACGGTCAGATCGCCCTGCGCCTGGAGCGCCTGCTCTCGGCGGCGGGGCACGAGCCGGCGGGGCTCATCCGCAGGCCCGAGCAGGCCGACGACCTGCGCGCGGCGGGTGCGGAACCGATCGTCCTGGACCTGGAGTCGGCGACGGTGGAGATGGTCGCCGCGGCGCTGCAGGGCGCCGACGCGGCGGTCTTCGCGGCCGGTGCGGGCCCGGGCAGCGGCGTGGACCGCAAGGACTCGGTGGATCGCGCGGCGGCGGTCCTCCTCGCGGACGCGGCGGAACGGGCGGGCGTGCGCCGGTTCGTCGTCGTCTCCTCGATGGGCGCGGACTCCGCCCACCAGGGCGACGAGGTCTTCGACGCCTACCTGCGCGCCAAGGGCGCGGCTGACGACGCCGTACGCGCCCGTACGGGCCTGGACTGGACGATCCTGCGCCCCGGCATGCTCACCAACGACGCGGGCACGGGCCTGGTCCGCCTGGAGGCCTCGACGGGCCGCGGCCCGATCCCCCGCGACGACGTCGCGGCGGTCCTGGCCGAGCTCCTGGACACCCCGGGCACGGCGGGCCTGACCCTGCAACTGATCAGCGGCTCGACGCCGGTGACGGTGGCGGTGAAGGCGGTGGCGGGCGAGTAGCCCCCGCCCGGCTAACGCACCACGCGGTGGCGGAGGTAGACGACTCTCGACCCGAAGGTGCGGGTCTCGACGAGTTCGAGATCCACCCGGCGCCCGCCCCGGGAGAAGAACGGGATGCCACCGCCGAGCAACACCGGGTAGACCATGGCCCGGTACTCGTCGATCAGCCCCGCCGCGGCCGCCTCGGCGGCGAGGGTCGCGCCGCCGATCGCGATGTCGCCCTCCCCCGGTTCGGCCCGCAGCCGCTCGATCTCCTCCGGCACGCTGCCGGAAGCCAGACGGGCGTTGCCCTGCACCTCCGAGAGCGTGGTGGAGAACACCACCTTGGGGAGCGGCTTCCAGAGCGAGGTCCACTCGCGCATGGAGTCGTCGAGCGAGGGATCCTGGTCGGCGGTCTCCCAGTACAGCATCGTCTCGTACAGCCGTCGGCCCAGCAGATGGACGCCCACGTCCCGAATCTCGTCGATCCAGAAGCGGAAGACCTCCTCCTCGGGCACGGTCCAGTCGAAGCGGCCGTCGGGCCCGACGATGTAGCCGTCGAGCGAGACGCTCATCGAGTAGGTCACGCTGCGCATCAGAAGCCCTCCTCGGCACCGGGTTTCGACAGGTATGACCGCCGGACGCCGAGGAACTCATCGCACCTCGGCCAAGCGGCTGAACCAGCGGCGTACGGCGAGAGGGCCCGGGCCTGTCTCACTTACACAGCAGAACGGCCCCTGATCAACGTTTCCGCTGATCAGGGGCCGTTCTTATCGCGTGGCGGCGCCAGGATTCGAACCTGGGTAGGCTAAGCCGACGGATTTACAGACTTCTGGCGTTCGCGCCGCCGCAGCGGCGCTGACCTGCGCTTTACCCGCTCCCGGGTAGCCCTTCCGCCGTAACCGTCCACACAGAGTCCAGAGACTCGCCTGATCCACGGCAGCGCGCGGACGGTTCGCGCGCGTCTGAACCTCCGCACCGTCCGCTCTGACGAACCGGCATACGCGCCCCTACGGCCGGACCAATCCGGCATGATTCGCCCAAGGCATCGTCGTGAGCAAGTGACTGAAGCGAGGCGCAGGTTGGAGATCCAGTTGAAGCGCAAGTGGACCCTTGACGCCCCCCTCGGGGCGGGTGGGTTCGGGCGCGTCTTCGAGGCTCGTGGGCCTGAAGGCACGGCGGCGGTAGTGAAGCTCATTCCCAAGAGGCCTGGAGCCGACCGGGAGATGCTGTTCTCTGGCGAAGGCATCCGCAACGTCGTTCCGATTATCGACAGCGGCGATCACGGCGACGACTGGGTCATCGTCATGCCCCGAGCAGAGAAGTCTCTGCGCGATCACTTGACCGCTGCTGGTGGAATCCTCACACCGGCCGAAACCATGAGTATCGTTCGGGATATCACGATCGCGCTTTCTGACCTTGATGGCGACGTCGTCCATCGGGATATCAAGCCCGAAAACACCTTGCTCCTAGACGGGGTCTGGTGCCTGTCTGACTTCGGACTCGCGAGATACGCCGACGCAGCCACGGCAACTCACACTTGGAAGCTCAGCGGGACCAACGCATACGTAGCTCCGGAAAGGTGGAGGCTGCAGCGCGCGACAATCGCATCAGATGTCTACTCCGTCGGCGTACTGGCATACGAACTGCTGACAGGGACGATCCCCTTCCAAGGGCCCGATTTCAACGATCAGCACTTGCATTCGGATCCGCCACCCCTGACTGGAATTCCACCACACCTTGCAGCACTGGTAGAGGACTGCCTGTTCAAGGCCCCCGAGGCACGTCCGACCCCAAGCAACCTGCTGGCACGACTAGAGCGCTTCATGACCGCGCCCCAGGCGTCCGGCCTGGCGGCTCTCGCCGAAGCAAATCGCGAAGAGACTTCAAGGCGAGCATCAGAGGCGCGGAAAGCATCGCAGTTCCAGACAGAGCAAGAGCGTCGGGGAGAGCTTTTCACTTCCGCCAAGAAGTCACTGGAACGTATCGCAAGTAACTTTCTTGATTCCCTGAGCTCGGTAGCCTCTGCCGGGACTATCAAACTCGGCCGCGAGGGCGGATGGATTTTCACCCTCGGGCAGGCGCAGCTTGGTTTTTCCGCTGCCAACGAGGCTCAAATCGAGGTATGGAAGGGCGAGCACACCGTACCCTTCGACGTAATCGCTTACGGCACAATCTCACTGCGATTCCCGGCCAACTATTACGGATATCAAGGGCGAAGCCACGCTATCTGGTTCTGCGATGCCCAAACAAAAGGGACCTACCAGTGGTTCGAGACCGCGTTCATGACGCATCCCATGTTGTCGGCCAAGAGGTTGACCGTGGAGCCTTTCGCGCTAGCTCCCGACAGCAAAGCGAGGGCTGCTCTAAATCCAGGGATGGACGTCCACCAGGTCGCTTGGCGATTCACGCCCATCGATTCCTCTGACATGGACGCTCTCATTACAAGATGGGCTGAGTGGCTGGCGGCAGCCGCAATGAGCCAGCTGACTCAGCCAAGCACCATGCCTGAGCATCGCCCAGAAGGTAGCTGGCGAAGCAGCGGCTACTAGGCACTTCAGGCTCGCGGCCAAGCAGCGCGATGCGCCATGCCGGATGCCCGGCGCATGGGCGCTGGATGCCTAGGTCATTGAGGTCCGCTGCTGGCCCGCAGGGTGCCTCGACCGAGCCATCAGGGCCTCGGTTCCCCGAGTGCCCGCGCGACGACGCCCATGTCGAGAACAATCGCGTCCGCGCCGGCCTGGTCGAGAGTCGCCTCCTTCGCCGGTTTGTTGGCGAAACCGATACTCGCCGCCGCCGCTGCTCGGGCCGCCTCGATGTCGGACACGGAGTCTCCGATGAGGACGGTCCGCTCCGGCGTGGAGCCGAGGAGCGCGGCGGCTTCGAGCAGGGGATGCGGCGAAGGCTTCATGAGATCCGGCCTCAGGACGGGGCGGCCGACCACCTCGTCAACGACGCCAAGCAGGCCGTTGGACGAGAGGTAGGCGCGCACGCACTCAGACGAGTTGTTGCTTACGACCGCCACGCGCCTTCCCGACTCGCACGCGGCCTTCATGGCTTCGACGGCGCCCTCGGTGGGTAGCCCGGCGACAGCAACAGCCCTCACCTCCGCCGCAGTGAGCGCGGCCTCGACAGCCGCAAGGACGCTCTTCCCGGCCTTGGCCGAAAGCTGGTGGACTTCCATCGGATCGTCCGTGGTGCGCGCCTGGCGCTCAAGCTCCGGGGCGAGTTCGGCGAGGAGGTCCGAGAGCTCTCGGGCGACTCCCGGGGCCGGGACCCCCCGGAAGACGTGGCAGATGGGACCGTCGAAGTCGAACAACACGGCATCGCATCGTTCGAGCAGGCCCGACAGAGGGTCAGAGCGCATCTGGGGTGCGGTCCCTTCCGATCGTCTCCCACACGCTGTCGAACCACATCTGAGCCTGCTCTACCTGCTGCGCCCCGCTAGACGAGTCGCCCTCGTTGACGGAGTGGTGGAACAGGATCGTGTCCTTGCCCACGAGGTCGTAGATCTCGATGGCTTCGCCTTGAGCAACCACCTTGTTCGGCCGGATGGGGTAGTAGCCGAAGAACGCGTCTTCCTTGTTGATCACGTAGAGCTTGAAGAACTGCGTGCCGCTGTGGACCCGGACGCTGACGCTGCTCTCCTGGACAAGGCCCAGGTGTTCAAGCTCGCTTATCGAGTCCGAGATGCTGCGGGTGTAGCTGGCCATGATGTCGTGCATTCGCGCTCGTAGACGCGGGTCATCGGCGCAGTCCTCTTGACGTACTGGCGCTGCCTGAGGGACCGCCATGTCGGGTACGAGGATCCTGATTCGGATGCTCGTGGGGGTAAGTCGTCCGACTCGAATCTTGTCGAGCGGCTCTTGCAGAGCCCCGTGAAGGGTCTCGCTGGAGAACCCAGCGAAGTCGATCGTCACCTGCCGACTGGCGAATGCCTGCTCGACGTATGGCCGGAGGCCCGCCGGCCGCTCGGTCCGATTCCGGACGAAGACTCCACTGCCCTTGCGTGAGACGACGAGCCCTTCGTCTTCCAAGTCGCGGATCGCGCGCTGAATCGTGGCCCGGGCGAATCCGTAGTGCTCCGTCAGCTTCGCGTGCGACGGCAGCTTCTCTCCGGGCCCCAGCTTCCTGGTGCGGATTGCCGCGCCCAGACTGCGGGCCACCTGCTCGTACGGCGGTCGATCGTCGTCCGGGTCCAGAGGCTCAAGCACGAAGTTCATGCCTCGATGCTACGGCCAACCTGACTATCTGGACAGCATGGATAGCCAAGTGTTGACGTGACTAGCCAAGCTGGCTACGTTGTTCTCGTGCCCACCGGGCTAGCCAAGTAAGTCAGGCTGAACGGGTGAGCTGTGTCCTCATCGACGCAGGTCAGGGCACGTGCCGCCCAGAGGAGCCCGTGAAACGGCATCGAAGGAAGCGGTCGCTTCTTGAGAACTGAACAGCGTGATGAGGGTTCGCCGCCTGTCCTTGGCACAACAAGGCGGCCGGCGCGGCAAAGGTCCGCGCGACACAACCCCACCGCAGCTTCACGCTGCGGCCGGTTGCCTCCTTCGCCCGTCCGGCCCCTCACGGGTCCCGTACGGGTGGGGTTGAGGGGAGCCGGTAGCTACTGGCCCCACGCCGCGGAGCGGCTGCCTCTCACCACGGACCGAGGCCGCTTCCGCTGTCCCTTCGAAACCACCAGGAGTGATCAGTCATGCGTATGTACATCGGCGGCCAAGAGGCCGTGAGCAGTACCGATTTCGTGGAATTGGCCCTCGGTACCCCGTTGGAGTTGTGGCTCGGGGTGGAGGGCGAGAGCGAGGAGGAGCGCGCGGCCCGGTTGGACGCGGCGCGCGACATCCTCGCGGACAACCCGAGCCTGCCGGACGACGTGTCCCGGGTCGCCGCCGAGGCGATCGAGGCGTACGCGCCGGAGTTGTTCAACGTCGTCCCGCTGGCCCGGCCGGCCTCCCGCCGCCCCCGTTCCCGGAAGGGAGCGGCGGCGTGACCGCCCTGGCCGAGGAGCGCCCGGGGGTTCCGCCGCTGACCCGTCCGGAGATGGGCCTCGCGGGGGCCGGTGCGCTCGCCGCTGCCGGTGTCGGTGCGCTGGGGCTGATCTCCTCCTTCGACGCGGTGTCCGCCGCGGCTGCTCGGTGGGGGTTTGGTGAGCCGTGGATGCTGCCCGTCGGTATTGACGTGGCGATTCCGGTGTTCACCGTGGCCAACCTCCTGCTGATCCGGATGGACATGGCGCTCGCCTGGGTCAGGTTCGTGCCCTGGGTTCTCACCCTGGTGACCTGTGGTCTGAACGTGGCCGCCGGGCAGGGAGTGTGGGCGAAGGTCGCGCACGGCACGATGCCGCTGCTGTGGGTGGTGTTTTCCGAGATCGGCGCGCACATCTATGCCGTACGGATCGGAGCCGCGACCGGCCGGCGGATGGACAAGATCCGTGCCTCCCGCTGGTTGCTCGCGTTCCCGTCGACGTTCTCGTTGTGGCGGCGGATGACGCTGTGGGAGATCACCTCCTACGCCGACGCTCTCGCCCGTGAGAAGGAGCGGCAGCTTGCTCGCGCGGACCTGCGCGAGCAGTACGGGTGGCGGTGGCGGTCGAAGACTCCACGGCGTGCGCGTGTCCTGCTCCGCCTCGGCGACCTCGCCCCCGAGGGGACCGAACCGGACTCCGAGCCGGTGGCCGCAGAGGAAGCGGCCCCGGTGCCGCCCGTGGCGCCGCAGGAGCCGGGGGAGCGGGCGCCGCGCAAGCGTCCGGCCCGCTCGAAGGCGAAGGCATCGAAGGCTCCGCGTACGGCTGCTGAGTTGCTGGCCGAGGCCCGCGAGGCCACCGCTGCATGGGCAGATGGCGCGATCAATGCCGAGGCGATTCGTGCCGCGCTGCGCTGCTCGGCAGCGAACTCCCGCACTGTGCGGGACGCGCTGCTCGCCGAGCGGGCCGACACCCAGCCGCTCCGCTCCGTCGAATCCACCGCAACGGCCGAGGAGGTCGCCGCGTGAACACCCTCTTAACCGTCCTCGCTGCGGCCGGGCCGCTGGCCGCCGGATGGTCCAGCCACGTTCTGTGGCTCCGGCGTCGGCTGCACACGGCTCGCCGTGACCCGCTCACCGGGCTGCGGACCCGGGAGGGCTTCACCCGCCGCGCCACCGCGCTCCTGCGTGATGAGCGGGCGGTGGTGATCCTCGCGGACGTCGACCGCTTCAAGCAGATCAACGACCGCCACGGCCACGCGGCGGGAGACGCCCTGCTGAAGGCCAGCGCCGAGCGCCTCGCCCACTACGTCGGCCGCAACGGTGTCGCCGGACGTCTCGGGGGCGACGAGTTCGCCGCCGTCGTCATCGACACCCACGGCACGATCGCGGACCTCCTCGCCGTCCTGCACGGCGTACTGGCCCGCCCCGCCGACACCAGCAACCCGCACGTGGCCACGACGGTGTCGCTCGGCTGGGTCCGCGCCGCCGACCACCCGGGCGAGGACCTTTCCGCACTCCTGGGTCGGGCTGATGAGGCGATGTACGCGGCCAAGCAAGCGCGGGCTGGGGTGCGGCGGGCGGGGCTGGGGCGGTTGTTCGCCACGGTGGCCGGCCGCCGCTCCGGACGCCGAGGCGCCCGCACCCATGCTCCCGCGATCGTGGCGGCTGCCTGATGTCCCCGACGTTCGGCAAATGCTTCGACCCGACCGGCGCGAAGTACGGGATACCGACCTACCCCTGGCGCTACGCCCCCGACGGCTACGCCACCCGCCGACAGCTCCGCGCCCTCGGCCTCCGCCCCGGCGGACAACCAGTCGCTGCCCAAGTCATGCGCCGCAGCCGCGGCCGCAAGACCGGCGCCCTCGTCGGCCACCTCTACCGCATCGACCTCGCCAAGCCCGTCCGGCCTATGACCTCCCGCAAGTGGGGCGCGCTCGCCCTGGCGATGCTCGCCCGCCGCACCTGCCCGCAGTGCCACACCGACGCCGGATACGTCATCCCGACATCCCTCGGGGCCTGCGTCCCCTGCGCCTATCCCGACGAACAGCACGCCGCCTGAACACGAGGCGCGAACCTCGGGCCAGAACTATCCAAAAGTGGTGATAGTTACGGCCCTTGAAGCGCCTCACGATTGAGCACGGGCCCGGTCGCCCACCTTCCACAGCACGCGTCCGGGCCCGCCGTTCCCTCCCGAGAGAAGGAAGCTTCAGTGAAGCACCCCGACGAAGAGAACGAGTTCTTCAACCGACTCGAAGCCGACATGGCCACCGACTGGACGGCCGACGACGACACCGACGACGGGGCCGACGTGGTCGACCTCGACAAGGCCCGCACCGCCCGCAACGAGTCGGCCAACCCCACCCCCGACGCGTCGGCCGACTCCGCCCCGGAAGCGTCGGGTGGTGAGTCGGGCGACCCGTCGGCCCGCCGGTTGGTCGACGGTCCGGGCGTTGCCGGGCCTGGATACCTGGGCCGACTGATCGGCGCGAAGCGGCGGGCGATCGTCCCGGCGTGGCTGCGCTCGACGGCCGAACTCAAGACCGCCGCCACGTGGGTGGCCTCGCACTACGCCCACCTCGCCGGGTACCACGCGCTGCGCTCCCCGGTCTACGCCGGGCGCCTCGCGCTCCAGGCGCCGCGCGGGGCAGCGAAGTTCGTCGGCGGCACGCTGCGGTGGGTCGCCGACCGTGAGGGCGAGCCCGTCCGACTCGCCGCTGTTCGGCGTGAGGACGCGGGGGAGTACCTGAAGCTGTCGCGGCAGCGCGACGGCCGGGTCCGACTCCGCACCCTGATCGCCACCCTCGCCACCCTGATCGGCATGGGCGCCGCGCTCGCCCTCTACGTGCTCGCCCCGGGCTGGCTGCAGGCCGTCTCGGTCGGCGCGCTGCTGCTCGCGCTCGGGTCGGCCGGCGGCCACGCCGATGCCCCGGTCGTGAATCGGGCTGTGGAGGTCACCCAGGCGCCCAAGCTCACGTCGGACATCGTGCTGCGGGCGCTGGGTGCGCTGGGGATTCCGGCGATCAACCAGGCGCAGGGCAAGGGCCGGGACGGGTTCACGTTCACCGCTCCGATCACCCGTGACGGGCCGGGCTGGCGTGCGGAGGGTGACCTCCCGTACGGCGTGACCGTCACCGATGTGATCGAGCGTCGCGACAAGCTCGCCTCCGGCCTGCGCCGCCCGCTCGGCTGCGTGTGGCCCGAGGCGGTCCCGGAGGAGCACACCGGGCGCCTGGTCTTGTGGGTCGGGGATCAGGACATGTCGACGGCGAAGAAGCCCGCGTGGCCGCTGCTCAAGGGCGGGGGCACGGACCTGTTCAAGCCGGTCGCGTTCGGCACCGACCAGCGCGGGCGGTGGGTGGAGGTGACGCTCATGTACATCGCGGCCGTCATCGGCGCGATCCCCCGCATGGGCAAGACGTTCCTCCTGCGCCTGCTCCTGCTGATCGCTGCCCTGGACCCGCGGGCGGAGCTGCACACCTACGACCTGAAGGGCACCGGCGACCTCGACCCGGTCGGCGAGCGGGTCTCGCACCGCCACCGGGCCGGGGACGACGACGAGGACATCGAGTACGCCCTCGCCGACCTGCGCGAACTGCGCGAAGAGCTGCGCCGGCGGGCGAAGATGATCCGTTCCCTGCCCCGGGACATCTGCCCGGAGTCGAAGGTCACCAGCGAGCTGGCGAACATGAAGAACCTGGGTCTGCACCCGATCGTCATCGGAGCGGATGAGTGCCAGGTGTGGTTCGAGCACCCCAAGTACGGCGCGGAGCTGACGGAGATCTGCACCGACCTGGTCAAGCGCGGCCCCGCTACCGGGATCGTGCTGCTGCTGGCGACCCAGCGCCCGGACGCCAAGGCGCTGCCGACCGGCATCAGCGCGAACGCCTCGGCCCGGTTCTGCCTGAAGGTCATGGGCCAGCTGGAGAACGACATGGTCCTCGGTACTTCGTCCTACAAGCGGGGTGTGCGGGCCACGATGTTCTCCTGGAAGGACAAGGGCATCCACTACTTCGTCGGCGAAGGAGCGGACGCCCGGATCGTCTCCTCCGTCTACGTCGACGCCCCCACGGCCGAGACCATCGGTCTGCGGGCCCGCAAGCTCCGCGAACAGGCCGGCACCCTCTCCGGCCACGCGCTGGGCGAGTCGTTCGAGGACAGCATGGCCAGCGCGTATGACCTGCTGCGCGACATCCTCGCCGTCGTCCCCGCCGAAGAGCCCAAGGTGTGGAACGAGACCGTCGTCGACCGGCTCGCCGAGCTGCGGCCCGACGTCTACGGCGCCTGGGCCCAGATGAAGCCCGAGGAGAAGACCGCCCAGCTCACCAACGCCCTGAAGCCCCACGGCATCACCACTGGCCAGGTGGGCCGCCGGGTGGAGGGCAAGCCCGTCAACAAGAAGGGCTTCGAGCGCTCCCACATCACGGCAGCCATCACGGAACGTGATGGAAAGCGGGACGCGGGCTGACCGTCCGGGGCCGCTAACGATAGCGGGCACCCTCGCTAACGTGAGCGGCCCCGATAGCGGCCCATCTCCACCTTGATCAGGCCGTTAGTGGATAGCGGCCTACCTGCGGAAACCCCTGAAACCCGCCAGAGAGGCCCCTGATGACCCTCTTCCTCGCCGCTAGCGCCTGCCTGCTCGCCGTCACGCTCGGTTATGGCGCTCTGTGTGCGGCCTCGCCGTTCGGCCAGTGCCGCAAGTGCAACGGACTCGGCTTCGCCCTCACGACAGACCGCAAGGGCAAGCCCAAGCGCGGCAAGCACTGCCGCCGCTGCAACGGCCACGGCATCCGCATACGCGCCGGCCGACACCTGTTCAACATCGCCGCCCGCATCCACCGCGACGGCACCCGCTGAGCCGGAACGCACAGCGGCCGACGGTGCCCGTCATCAGACGTACCCCGCTCCCATGGCGGAGCTAGGCGGGCGCAACCGTCGGCCAAACCCGCGAGCTTGCCAGCACCCGAGGGCGCCCGCAGCTTAGCCAGCCACCCCGGACCACCGCCAAGGAGATTCCTGCAATGGCCGTCACCGTCTCCCTCGTCCTGCTCTTCGGACTCGTCCTGTTCTTCCTCCTGCGTTCCAAGACCCTCGGCTACGGCTCCGCGTTCGTCGCTGCGATGTTCGGGTTCTTCCTTGCCTCCACCGGCGCCTCCGGACCCATCAACGAACTCGCCACCGCCGTCATCAACGCCGTCAGCGATCTGTAGGGAGCCCGCGATGAACGAACCGCTCCTCCACCGCCACTGGCTCGCCCACGTCACCCCGAAAGCTGCCCCCGCGGTCGCCACCTCGACGGTGCTGATCCTCGGCCGGATCTGGAACGCCAACGGCGCCGAACACTCCGTCGGTAACGCCGCGCTCATGGTCGTGCTCGCCGCCGGAGCCGCCACCGCCGGCGGCTTCGCGTCCGCCGGGCGCAGGGGCGACAGCGTCATCGCCGGGACCGCGTTCGCCACCTCAGGCGGGCTCGCCCTCGCCGGAGTCGGCGGATACGCCGACGGGCTCTCGCTCCCGCTGCTGCTGTGGGCTCTCGCCACGGCGGTCGCCTACGGGCTTGCCGCCCGCTACTGGCGCACCGACCGCCGCGACACCACCGCGTACGAGCGGCACACCATCGAGCGGCGCGAGGACCACGCCCACGTCGAGCGGGTCGAAGCCCTGCGCGCTGGGGCTCAGATCGAGGTCGCCCGCTCCGGTGCGGCCTACGCCGAGCAGCTCGCCACCGCGCTCATCACGCGCGCGGCACTGCCCGGCTTCGACCCTGCCCAACTCACCAAGGCCGGACTCCCGGAACTCCCCACCCTCGACACCACCAAGGAGCACTAACCCATGTTCGAGATCCGCATCATCTGCGACCCCACCGACACCGAACGCGTCACGGCAAAGCTGACGGAGACCTTCACCACCGGAGCCGTCCGCAAGCACCCCACCCGCGACGGCAAGCGGACGCGCCTCTACGTCACCGCCGAACACCAGGAGAACGCCCACGGCTGGCCGACGCCGGAACAGGCGTACGCGCTCGCCCCGAGCATCGTCAGCGAGATCGGCTGGACCGCCCGCGCCGCCGCCGAGAAGCCGTTCGGCGAGACGCTCGGCCGCGAGTTCTGGCTCCGCAAGGCCGCCCTCCTGGACCGCATCGCCCTCGACGACGCGACGGCCAGCGTCTACACGGACGCCCCCGAACTCGCCCTCAATGCCGCCCGCAAGCTCCTCAACGTCGACCGCGACGGAGACGGCAACTACGGCGGCACCCCGTACTGGCCCGACCACCCCAAGGCCATCGCCAACCCCCGCGGCTACGTCCGCCAGGAGTACGCCCTCTGGACCAAGCACCAGTAGGTACGCCCGAGGCGGTCGCCTCTCACCACAAGACCGCGACCGCCTCGGCTCTCCGTCCCTTCGACAGAAACAGGAGAACCCCCAGCATGACCCATTCGATCCCCATCCGGCGAGACGCCCTCGCACCATTGCTGGGCACCGCCCTGGAGCTGGCCAGTATGGGTGTGCCGGTGCTGCCGCTGCGGGCCGGGAAGGGCCCGTTCGGTAATTGCCGCGCCTGTGTCGGCAACACGTGCGGCGGGCGGCCGAGCATGAAGGTCGCCGGTCCGTGCATGTGCCGGCGCCCGTGCCACGCCTGGGCAGCCGCCACGACCGATCCGAGCATCCTCACGTCGTCCGCATGGGCGGGAGCCTGGCACCACGCGGGGAGCCTCGGGTACCACCCGGGCGGCGCCGGCGTCACCGTCGTCGACCTGGACGACGTCGACGCCATCGCCTGGGCCCGCAAGAGCCTGCCGCCGACGCGGACGGTGGCCACGACGCGAGGTGAGCACTGGATCTACCGGGGCGCGATGCAGTCCGCCAACGGTGTGCGGCCGGGCGTGGACGTCAAGTCGTCCATGTCCTATGCCCGCTGGCTCGGCCCCGGGACGGGGACCCTGGCCCTGCTCCCGACGGTCGTTCGCGCTCTGGTCGTGAGGGCTCCCGCACCCGTGCGGCCGGTCCGATGCGCGGTCTCGATGCCCGCGCTCGCCGGGGGCGGGGCGTGCCCGCACCGCTCGCCCGCGTATCTGGAGCGCGGTATCGCTATGGCCGAGCAGCGCATCACGGGCGCGAGCAGCGCGATCCACGCCACCGTGTACCGAACGTTCCTCGCGGTGCTCTCCGCCCACGGCCGGTGCGGCTGCCTCACCGAGGCGCACATCGCGCGCCTGTTCACCGCCGCGCAGGGCAAGGGGGAATCGCCCCGGCACTGCACGGACGCATGGACCAACGCCCGTACAACGCTGGGACTGTGACCGTGGCCGACGAAGAGAAGACTCCAGCCCGCGAGATCATCACCGACTACGCACAGGAGCACTTCCGGTACTTCCGCACCGCCGACGGCACCGTCTACGCCCAGCGGAACGGCCACCCCGTGGCCCGCCCTATCCGCTCGCAGGGGACCACGGGCAGCCACCGCCAGGAACTCATCGTCGGCCTCTTCGCCGACGGATACGGCGTGTTCAACGGAACCGCGCTCAAGGAGGCGTTGGACTTGATCGAAGCACTCGCGATGACCGAAGCGGTGCAGCCCGTGCACATCCGGGTCGCGCCCGGGGTCGACGGGGCTACGTGGCTCGACCTCGGGCGCAACGACGGCAAGTCCGTCCGCATCCACCCCACCGGCTGGGACATCCTCACCCCCGACCCGCGCGAGGTCTGCTGGCGGCGCACCCAGCTCACCGGGGAACTCCCCCTGCCAGCCAAGGACACCGACGGCAAGGGGCTCGACCTCTTGCTCCGTCTGTGCAACTTCGCCAGCGCGCAGACGGAGAGCCTGGTCCTCGCCTGGTTGGTCGGCTGCCTCGGACCGACCGTTCCCGTCCCAGCCCCGTTCCTCACGGGCCCCCAGGGCGCGGGCAAGTCCACCGGAGCGCGGATGCTCCTGCGGATCGTCGAGGGCATGAGCAGCGACCTGCGCCGCGCGCCGAAGGACGAGGAGAACCTGATCGCGGCCGTGGCCGCTGGATGGGTCACGGCCCTGGACAACCTCTCCCACCTAACACCGGACATGTCTGACGCCATGTGCTGCATCGTCACCGGGGCCGAGAACGTCAAGCGCGCCCTGTTCACCGACGGCGACGTGGTCCGTTCCCGCTACCGCCGTCCCCTGCTGCTGACCGGCATCGACGTCGGCGTCATCCGCCCCGACCTCGCCGAACGGCTTCTCCCGCTCCGACTGGAGCGTCCGAAAGTGCGGCGCACCGAGGCGGAACTCTGGGCGGAGTTCGAGGAGATCCTGCCGGTCATTCTCGGGTCGCTGCTCGACCTCACCGTGAAGGTGCGGGCCGCACAGGGCGAGATCCCGACCGACCTGCGCATGGCCGACTTCGCGCACCTGTGCGCGCAGCTCGACGCGGCCACCAGCCTTGGGGCGCTCGACTCCTACCGGTCGAGCTTGGACGACCTGAACGACGACGTCATCGAGGGCGACCTGCTCGCGCAGACCGTGCTTAAGCACGCCGCCAGCATCGAGCCCGGCACGGAAGTGCGGATGGCGTCGGCCGAGTGGCTGCACTGCCTCACCCAGCTCTACACCGGCGAGGACTTCCGCCCCCTGCCCAAGGGCTGGCCCACCACCGGCAAGGTCCTGTCCGACCGCCTCAAGCGGCTGCAGCCGACCCTCGCCGCACGCGGCGTCCTCGTCGACTGGGGCCGCACCAAGACCGCCCGCTACATCGAAGTGGCCCGGCCCCCGGTTGCCTCGCCCGATGAGCAGGAGTCGGTGTTCTAACCCGCGCCACGGCGCTGGCCGCCCACAAGCAAGAGGAGCACCCCGGGGCAAGCACGCGGGTGCTCCTCTTGTTGTTCCGGCGGCAGCGCCGCCGCTGCGAGGGACGTGCCGCGCAGCGGCTCCTTCTTCACCTTCCAAGGCGCGCACCACAACAGACACCCGCCCTCTCTTTTCCTAAGAGAGGGAACGCTGCGTCACCTGCGTCACCACAGCCCTGCAAACGGCCCGTGATCAGCGGCAACACGGGTGACGCAGGACGCCGGACGCTGCGTCATCCCGCGTCACCTGCGTCACCAGTGACAAAGGCCTGCGTCACCGGTGACGCAGGCAGAAGCCCTCTGCGTCACCGAAACCCGCAGGTCAGACGCTCGGATGACACAGATGACGCGATGACGCAGAAATCCGCGCCTCGGACAGATGTCGCCGCCGAGGCGCCCCGCACCCGCGCTCGACCCGCGACTCCGCGCGCTGCCACTTCCGACCTTCACCCCGAGGAGGGGACCGATGGCCCGCACCGCCCGCCGCCGTCAGCCCACCGATGAACTGCTCCCCCTGACCGACGTCCTCGACGAGATCGGCATCACCCGCGCCACCTGGTACCGCTGGCGCAACCGCGGCTACGGCCCTCAGGTCGTACGCCTGCCCAACGGGCACCTGCGCGTCCGTCGCAGTGTCCTCGACAACTTCCTCAACGAGCTGGAGGCCGCGTGACCGAGTGGAGCTACACCGTACGAATCTGGAGCATCCGCAGGCGGCCCCACCGCAAGCCGTTCCAGCTCCGTTGGCAGGTGGGCACTCGGCCGCACTCCGAGTCCTTCCTGACTTCCGGGCTCGCCGAAAGTCGCAGGGCGCAGTTCATCACAGCGACCCGCTCGGGCGAGCCGTGGGACGTCGACAGCGGACTCCCGAAGTCGATGGTCCAGAAGGCGAAGGACATCTCCTGGTACCAGCACGCCAGGAACTACGTGGAGATGAAGTGGGACCATTCCCCCGCCTCCACCCGCCGGAATCTCGCCGAGGCCATGGCCACGGTGACGCTCGCTCTGGTGAAGGACACGAAGGGTATGGCCGACCACAAGGCCGTCCGGCGCGCGCTCTACACCTGGGGCTTCAACGTGAACCGCTGGAAGGAGGAGCCGCCGGCCGACGTCGCCGAGCTGCTCGCGTGGATCAAGCGGAAGTCCGTGCCCACGTCCTCGGTCGCGGATCGGATGCTCGTCCGCAAGGCCCTGGACGCGTGCGCCCGGCGGCTGGACGGCAAGACGTCGTCCGGGGCCGTCATCGCCCGGAAGCGCGCCATCTTCCATCAGGCGCTCGGCTTCGCCGTGGACGCCGAACTGCTCGCCGAGAACCCTCTCCCCGCCGTCCGCTGGAAAGCCCCGGAGAAGGTGGAGGAGGAGGTGGACCCGGAAGCCGTTCCGGCGCCGGAGCAGGCCGCGACGCTCTTCGCGGGTGTACGGAAGCAGGGCGCCCGCGGGCGCCACCTCGAAGCGTTCTTCGGGTGCATCTACTACTCGGCCGCTCGGCCCGGTGAGCTGGTCGGGTTACGGCTCCAGGACTGCGACCTCCCGCGCCGAGGGTGGGGGCTGCTCCGGCTCCGGGAGAGCCGGGCCCGCTCCGGGTCCTCCTGGACGGACACGGGCGAGGCACACGACCGGCGGGGGCTTAAGCACCGGACCCGGAAGACGGTCCGGCTCGTGCCCATCCCGCCCGAGCTGGTGTCCATGCTCCGCTGGCACGTCACCGCGTACGGCACCCACGCTGACGGCCGGCTCTTCCGTACGGCCCGGGGCGGCATGGTGCAGGAGAGCGGGTACGGGGAGGTATGGGCGCGGGCCCGAGGGGACGTGCTCACCCCCGCCGAGCAGGAGACGAGGCTCGCCAAGCGGCCTTATGACCTTCGTCACGCAGCCGTCTCAACCTGGCTCAGCTCCGGGGTGGAGCCCCGGCTCGTCGCCCAGCGCGCCGGCCACAGCACGGCCGTCCTCTTCCGGGTGTACGCGAAGTTCCTGAAGGGGGGCGACGAGGCGGCCAACGCCAAGATCTCAGCTCGGCTGAACCAGCGCTGAGAGGGTCGGCCACCGGCTCCGGCCCACGATCGGCCGTCCTCGCAGGTCACCCCCGGGAATCTCGTCCACGTGTCGTCCACACACGCTGGTAGAGAGCGGGATTCAGTGAGACAGAGCGAGACACTCGCGCCTGTCACACTTACACAGCAGAACAGCCCCTGATCAACGTTTCCGCTGATCAGGGGCCGTTCTTATCGCGTGGCGGCGCCAGGATTCGAACCTGGGTAGGCTAAGCCGACGGATTTACAGTCCGCTCCCATTGGCCACTCGGGCACACCGCCATGGGATGTCGCTGCTCGGAGCCGCTTTTCGGCGGTGCTCCGTGGCAACGACGTAAACGATACCCGATCCTCAGGGGTGCTTCGCCACCGGATTGATCAGCGGTTCGGACGCGATCCGATGACTAGGCTTGGCGCCGTACGCCACGCAACCGCATCGCATCGCATCGCATTCGAGCAAGGAGCCACACGTCATGGCCGACTCCAGTTTCGACATCGTCTCCAAGGTCGAGCGGCAGGAGGTCGACAACGCCCTCAACCAGGCCGCGAAGGAGATCTCGCAGCGCTACGACTTCAAGGGCACCGACGCCTCGATCTCCTGGTCGGGCGAGAAGATCCTCATGCAGGCGAACGGCGAGGAGCGCGTGAAGGCGATCCTCGACATCTTCGAGACCAAGCTGATCAAGCGCGGGATCTCGCTCAAGTCGCTGGACGCGGGTGAGCCGCAGCTCTCCGGCAAGGAGTACAAGATCTTCGCCACGATCGAGGAGGGCATCTCCCAGGAGAACGCCAAGAAGGTCGCGAAGGCCATCCGGGACGAGGGCCCCAAGGGCGTCAAGGCGCAGGTCCAGGGCGACGAGCTGCGGGTCAGCTCCAAGAGCCGGGACGACCTGCAGGCCGTGCAGGCGCTGCTCAAGGGCAAGGACTTCGACTTCGCGATCCAGTTCGTGAACTACCGGTAGTCCACACCAGCTGCGTGTCCGAAAACCGCCAGCCCTCGGGTGGGCGAGCCTCGCACACTGGACGAGAAGTGAGCGCGAGGAGAGGAACCGCCATGACCGTGTACGCGTACGTCGACGGGCCCCTGGGCCGGATGCTGCTCGTCGGGCGGGGCGGCGGGGACGGCGGGCGGACCGTGCTGGTCTCGCTGTCGCTGCCCGGGCAGAAGGGCGGTGCCGCCGTCGAGGACGACTGGCGGCACGCGCCCGAGGCCTTCCAGGAGGTCGCCGGGCAGCTCGACGAGTACTTCGCGGGCCGGCGGGAGCGGTTCGACGTCCCGTTCGCGCAGAGCGGTACGGAGTTCCAGCGGCGTGTCTGGAGCGCCCTGGAGCAGATCCCGTACGGCGCCACCGTCTCGTACGGGGACATCGCCCGGACGGTCGGGTCCTCCGGGACCGGGGTGCGGGCCGTCGGCACCGCGATCGGGCGCAACCCGCTGCTCGTGGTGCGGCCCTGTCACCGCGTCATCGGCGCGGACGGCAGTCTGCGCGGGTACGCGGCCGGCCTGGAGCGTAAGGAGCGGCTGCTCGGCCTGGAGCGGGCCGCGTGATGGACGCGCTCTTTCCGCGCGAGCGGGCGGAGATCGCCCCCGGCGCCGTGCACGTACCCGGGTGGCTCTCCCCGGACCGGCAGCGGGAGTTGGTGGCCGCCTGCCGTGAGTGGGGGCGCGGACCCGTCCCGTACCGGCACACCGTGCTGCCGGGAGGCGGGGTGATGTCGGTGCGCTCGCTCTGTCTGGGGCGGCGCTGGGTCCCGTACCGCTATCTCGACGCGGTCGGCGTCGAACTTCCGGACTGGTTGGGTGATCTGGGGCGTCGAGCGGTCACCGAGGCCTATGGGGCCGACGGCGGCTTCGCGCCCGACACGGCTCTCGTGAACTTCTACGACGCGGGCGCCGGCGCGAAGATGGGACTGCACCAGGACAAGGAGGAGCGGTCCGGTGCGCCGGTGGTGTCGCTGAGCCTCGGCGACCGTTGCGTGTTCCGGTTCGGGAACACCGAAACCCGGGGGAGGCCCTACACGGACGTGGAGTTGGCGTCCGGGGATCTCTTCGTCTTCGGCGGGCCCTCGCGCTTGGCGTTCCACGGCGTGCCCAAGGTCCTTCCCGGCACGGCCGATCCGGACCTCGGGCTCACCGGGCGGCTCAACATCACGCTGCGCGAGACCGGGCTCTAGGACGCGTTACGCACTCCACCCGCGGACCTCCGCCCGCGTCCACCCGCGGGCCTCCACCCGCAGGCTCAGCGCGAGCGCGAGTGGCCGAAGAGGATCCGGTACGCGATCAGCAGCACCAGCGCGCCGCCGATGGCCGAGAGCCAGGTGGCCGTGTCGTAGAAGCCGGTGGTGATCGGGCGGTCGAGGAACGTGGACGAGAGCCAGCCGCCGACGAAGGCGCCGGCGATGCCGATGACGGTCGTGCCGATGAGCCCGCCCGGGTCGCGGCCCGGGAGCAGGACCTTGGCTATGACGCCCGCGAGGAGGCCCAGGACGATCCAGCTGATGACGTTCATGCCGGAAAGGACGCCGGGGCGCCGGGCGCGGTTGCGGGGCCCCGTAGTGTGCGGTGCATGACACAGGGACTGCGCCGCAACCTCGGGGTGTTCGACGCCGTCGTCATCGGGCTGGGCTCGATGGTCGGCGCCGGGATCTTCGTCGCTCTCGGCCCGGCGGCCGAGGCGGCCGGAGCCGCACTGCTTCCGGCCCTCGGGGTCGCCGCGATCGTCGCGTACTGCAATGCCATGGCCTCGGCCCGGCTCGCCGCCCTGTACCCCGCCTCCGGCGGCACCTATGTGTACGGTCGCGAACGCCTCGGGCCCTTCTGGGGGTACCTGGCGGGCTGGGCGTTCGTCGTCGGCAAGACGGCCTCGTGCGCGGCGATGGCGCTGACGGCCGGGGCGTACCTGTGGCCCGAGCAGGCGCACGCGGTGGCGGTCGCAGCCGTGGTGGCGCTGACGGCCGTGAACTACGGCGGTGTGCAGAAGTCCGCCCTGCTGACCCGGGCGATCGTGGCGCTGGTCCTGGCCGTCCTGGCGGCCGTGGTCGTCGCCTCGCTGAGTTCGGGAGCGGCCGGCTTCGGACGGCTCGCGCTCGACGGCGAGGTGACGGCGAGTGGGGTCCTCCAGGCGGCGGGGCTGCTCTTCTTCGCCTTCGCGGGGTACGCGCGGATCGCCACGCTCGGCGAGGAGGTACGCGATCCGGCCCGGACCATCCCCCGCGCCGTGCCCCTCGCCCTCGGCATCGCGCTGGTCGTCTACGCGGCGGTGGCGGTGAGCGTCCTCGCCGTCCTCGGGCCGGAGGCTCTCGCGGCCTCCCCCGCCCCGCTGGCCGACGCGGCCCGGGCGGCCGGCTCCGACTGGCTGGTCCCCGTGGTCACGGTCGGCGCGGCCGTCGCGGCCCTGGGCTCGCTGCTCTCGCTGATCCTCGGCGTCTCCCGTACGACCCTGGCGATGGCACGGGACCGTCATCTGCCGTCGGGGCTGGCCGCCGTACATCCCCGCTTCCAGGTCCCGCACCGGGCCGAGCTCGCGGTGGGCGCGGTGGTGGCCGTGGTGGCGGCCACGGTGGACGTGCGGGGCGCGATCGGCTTCTCCTCCTTCGGCGTCCTGGTCTACTACGGCATCGCCAACGCCTCCGCCTGGACGCTGGGGCGCTCCCGGGGCCGCTCGAACCAGGTGCTCGCGGCGCTCGGCCTGGCCGGCTGCGGGGCGCTGGCGTTCGCGCTGCCCCCCGCCTCCGTCCTGGCGGGGATCGGCGTCCTCGCGGTCGGGACGGTCGCGTACGCGGTCAGCCGGGGGCGGCACACCGGTACGTGAGGATGCCGGCCGTCCGTGGCGCCTGTCGTCTCCTCACCAGAGCCGGCCGGGACCGAACGCGATCCACGCCCCGAGCCAGAGCAGGCACCCCCCGGCGGTCAGGAGCAGCGCCACCTTGCGGACCACCGTGGCGAGCGGGGCCTCGTGGGCGGCCCGGTCGGGCCGGCGCGGGTCGTAGACGACGGTGAGGGCGGGTGCCGTACCGGAACGTCCGGCGTACGGGCGCGGGATGCCGGCGGAGTCGTTGAAGTAGTACCGCGGACGCGCGTCGCCGACCTGAACCCGCTCGGCGTCCGTGGTGACGCCGTGGCGGGCGGGACGGGTCCGGCGGAGTACCTCCTCGACGGCGAGGAGGCAGAGGGACAGGCCGACGAAGAGCGGGAACAGCCCGGTGGTCACGCCCGGGTCGCGCTCACCGGGGGTGTCGTCGGCTCCGACGGCGTAGCCGGCGTAGGCGAGGGCGATGGCCGCGACGACCGCGATCCGGTACCAGCGCGCGCGGTGGACGGCGGGTCGGGAGACCAGGGCGCTGCCGGCCGGATCGCGCCGCTCGGGCAGGGCGTTGTGGAGCGTGGCGGCGAAGGCGGCGGACGCGGCCTCGGTGACGCCTTCGACGCGATGGACCTCACCGTCGGTGAGCACGATCTCCAGTCCGGTCCCGGGTGGTTGTGCGACGCGGGCCTCCGCGACGGCCGCGAGCGGGACGACGGTGATCCCGTCGGTCCGCGAGCCGGTCCGGGCGGGGGCGCCCGAGAGGGTGAGTGCGCCGGTGCCGAGCGTCAGGGACACGTGGCGGCCTTCGAGTCTCTGTATCGAACCCATTCGCATGATCATGACGGGCCGGGCCGCCCCCGCCACGGCCGCCCCCGGTCACCGCGTGGTGGGGGCACGGGAAACCGGACGACGTCGTAGGGGGACCGGACCGTGGGCTCCGCGGCCGCCGACTCGTCACGCTCGGCGGCGACCGGACGCCGCAGGGCGCGTCCTTCGGGCGGTCGGCGCTGCCTTCGCAGCACGCCCTGGCTAGGCCCTGTCGTCAAAGTGGCGCCGGTAGGGCCCGCGGCGTCCGGTGCGGTGCATCGCGAGGCGGAGGGGCGCCCGACCACTGGACGTACTCGGGCGCTCCGACAACGCGGCGAGGTGCGGTGCCGGGCGTCGCGGGCCAGGCGAGACTTCGACGACAGGGCCTAGCGGACCGTGTATCCGTACGCCTCTTCCGTGCGGACGATCTCCTTGCCCAGCGGCAGCAGCGAGACCGGGATCAGCTTGAAGTTCGCGATGCCCAGCGGGATGCCGATGATCGTGATGCAGAGGACGATGCCGGTGGTGATGTGGCCGAGCGCGAGCCACCAGCCCGCGAGGACCAGCCACAGCACGTTGCCCACGCAGGACGGGGCGCCCGCGTCGTGGCGGTCCACGACGGTGTAGCCGAAGGGCCAGAGGGCATAGATCCCGATCCGGAACGCGGCGAGTCCGAAGGGGATGCCGATGATCGTGATGCACAGCAGGACGCCGGCCAGCATGTAGCCGAGGAACATCCAGAAGCCGCACAGGATCAGCCAGATGACGTTCAGGAGTGTCTTCACGGGCGGTGACCTGCCATCTGTTCGAGTCGGGCGATGCGTTCCGCCATCGGCGGGTGCGTCGAGAACATCTTCGAAACGCCTTTCCCCCCTCCGAAGGGGTTGGCGATCATCATGTGGCTCGCGGTCTCGATCCGCGGCTCGGGCGGCAGCGGGAGCTGCTTCGTACCGGCGTCGAGCTTGCGCAACGCGCTCGCCAGGGCGAGCGGGTCGCCCGTGAGCTGGGCGCCCGAGGCGTCCGCCTGGAACTCACGGGAGCGGCTGATGGAGAGCTGGATGACGGAGGCGGCGACCGGACCGAGGATCATGATCAGAAGCATGCCGAGCAGGCCCGGCCCGTCGTCGTCGCTGGAGCGCCCGACCGGGATCAGCCAGGCGAAGTTGACCAGGAACATGACCACGGAGGCGAGCGCGCCGGCGACCGATGAGATCAGGATGTCGCGGTTGTAGACGTGGCTCAACTCGTGGCCGATGACCCCGCGCAGCTCGCGCTCGTCGAGGATCGCGAGGATGCCCTCGGTACAGCAGACGGCCGCGTTCCGCGGGTTCCGGCCGGTGGCGAAGGCGTTGGGCGCCTGGGTGGGCGAGATGTAGAGCCGGGGCATCGGCTGGCGTGCCTGGGTGGAGAGTTCGCGCACCATCCGGTAGAGCTCGGGGGCCTCGAACTCGCTCACCGGGCGGGCGCGCATGGCCCGCAGGGCCAGCTTGTCGCTGTTCCAGTAGGCGTACGCGTTGGTGCCGAGCGCCACGACGAGCGCGACGATCAGGCCTGTCCGTCCGAAGAAGCTGCCGATGACGATGATGAGGGCCGAGAGCCCGCCGAGGAGTACGGCGGTCCTCAGCCCGTTGTGCCGGCGGTGCACGGTACGCCCTCCAAGTGGTGCGGCAGGGGAACCCTTTGCTCGGTGGTGGTCCTCCCTCAGACTTCGTCCGGGGGGAGGGTCTCCATGTCCAGTGGACCCTCCCGTACTGGTCAACGCCAGGCGGGAGGCACGGGTTCCCCTGCCCTCACAGGGGGCGATGTGAGCCGTACGGGTGATCCGGCGACGGTCAGCGGGCGGCCGGGAGGCCGGCCTGCACGAGCGCGCCGGCCGCGGGCTCGATCTCGCTGGTGCAGTGCGCGCAGCGGGTGGCGATGGCCGGGATCGCGGAGAAGCAGCGGGGGCAGTCGCGCTTCTCCGCCTTCGCGTCGGCCTCCTCCTTGATGAACCTCGCCTGGACCTTCGCCATGGGGAGGACGATGAGGAAGTAGAGCACGGCGGCGGTGATCACGAACGCTATGGTGGCCGCGATCGCCAGGCCGTAGGGGAAGATCGTCTTGCCGACGGTGAACTTCGCCTCGCTGAAGTCACCGACCGAGCCGGTGGCGAGACCGATGAGCGGGGTGATGAACGCCTTGCTGAAGCCGGTCACGACGGCGGTGAACGCCGATCCGACGGCCAGACCGATGGCCATCGAGACGATGTTGCCGCGAAGTATGAAGTCCTTGAAACCGTTCAGCACGGGTGAAGCTCCTTGGTGCGTTTCTCTGTGTGCGGGGGGACCGCGGGGTCAGAAGAGCGTGGTGGCCGCGAAGCGCAGCGCGAACTGCGGGTAGCCCGACAGCACGACGCCGACGACGGCCGCCAGGACGATCGCCAGGGTGATCGCGGCGGGCACGCGCGTGGGGGGTCGCTCGCCCGCCGGCTCCTCCACGGATTCTCCCAGGGGCTCGCGGAAGAGCAGCCCGGTCCACCGCAGGTAGTAGTAGAGGCCGATGACGACGTTGACGCCCATGACCACGGCGAGCCAGCCGAGGCCGGCGTCGACCGCCGCCGAGAAGACGGTGACCTTGGCGAAGAGGCCGATGACGCCCGGCGGGAGCCCGGCCAGGTTGAGCAGGAAGAAGCCCATGGTGAGCGCGAGCAGCGGACTGGCCGCGTACAGACCGCGGTAGTCGGCGATCCGGTTCTTCGGGTGCGTGCGCGCGACCAGGGCGGCGACCGCGAAGGCGCCGAGGTTCACGACGGCGTACATCAGGGCGTACGCGACGGTGGCGCCGATCTGGTCGTCGCTGGAGTAGGCGGCGGCGGCGATCGGGACCAGGAGGTAGCCGGCCTGGGCGACGGAGGACCAGGCGAGCAGCCGGACCGCGCTCCAGGCGCGCGTGGAGACCTGCCGCAGGGCGCCCACGTTGCCGACCGTCATGGTCAGCGCGGCGAGCACCGCCAGCGCCGGGCCCCAGATGTCCGCGTACGAGGGGAAGGCGACGACCGTGACCAGGATGAGGCCGGTGAAGCCGACGGCCTTGCCGACGACCGAGAGGTAGCCGGCGACGGGCAGCGGGGCGCCGACGTAGGTCTCGGGAACCCAGAAGTGGAAGGGGACGGCGGCCGTCTTGAAGGCGAAGCCGACAAGCGTGAGGGCCACGCCCGCCTGGGCGAGGGTCTGCAGCTGGCCGGGGACGTCGTCGAGGCGCTGGGCGACCTCGGTGAGGTGGAGGGTGCCGGTCGCCCCGTACACGAAGCTGACGCCGAGCAGGGTGACGGCGGTCGCGGTGACCGAGGAGAGGAAGAACTTCAGCGCCGCCTCGCTGGACCGCCGGTCGCCGCGGCGCAGGCCCACGAGCGCGAAGGCGGGCAGCGAGGCCACCTCGAGGGCGACGACGAGGGTCGCCAGGTCGCGGGAGGCGGGCAGCAGGGCCGCGCCGGCGGCCGAGGAGAGCAGCAGGAACCAGTACTCCCCCGGCGGGAGCTTGTCGCGCGTGTCGGCGAGGGAGAGCAGGGCGGTGAGGAGCGCGCCGCCGAGCACCAGGAACTGGATGACCAGCGTGAAGCGGTCGGCGGTGTAGCTGCACGCGGCGGTCGCGGCCGGTTCGGTGGTGAGACAGAAGGTCGAGCGGTCGCCGGCGCGCAGCGGGACGAGCAGCGCCATCGCGGCGGCGAGACCGCCGATCGCGGTCCAGCCCAGGAGCTGCTTGTGCCGGTCGGGTACGAAGAGGTCCGCGACCAGCACGGCCAGGGCGACCAGGGCGGTGAGGGTGGGCGGCGCGATCGCGAGCCAGTCGACGGACTGGACGAGGGTCGTGGGGGTCACGAGTTTCCTCCCGCGAGGAGCTGCTGCACGGCCGGGTCGGTGAGGCCGAGGAGAACCGCGGGCCACAGTCCGGCGAGGACGGTGAGGGCGACGAGCGGGGTCCACGCGGCGAACTCGTACCCCTGGACGTCGGCGATCGTGCCCTCCCCGCTCGGGCGGGGGCCGCCCATGCAGACCCGGCGGACGACGACGAGGAGGTACGCGGCCGTGAGGAGGGTGCCGAAGGCGCCGATCGCCATGAAGGTGAGGAACGCGGGGCGGCTGAGGCCGGCGGCCGGTTCGAAGGCGGCGAACAGGGCCAGCATCTCGCCCCAGAAGCCGGCCAGGCCGGGCAGTCCGAGGGAGGCGACGGCGGCGAAGGCGAGCAGTCCGCCCAGGCGCGGGGCGCGGCCGTAGAGGGCCGCGCCGGTGGCGCCGGCGAGGGTGTCGAGGTCGGCGGTGCCGTACCGGTCCTTCAAGGCGCCGACGAGGAAGAACAGCAGGCCGGTGATGAGGCCGTGGGCGATGTTGGCGAAGAGCGCGCCGTTGACGCCGGTGGGGGTCATCGTCGCGATGCCGAGGAGCACGAAGCCCATGTGGCCGACGGAGGAGTAGGCGATCAGGCGCTTGAGGTCGCCGTTGGTGCCGGGGCGCGTGAGGGCGAGGCAGGCGAGGGATCCGTAGATGATGCCGACGACGGCGAAGGCGGCGAGGTAGGGGGCGAACGTCCGCATGCCGTCGGGGGTGATCGGCAGGAGGATCCGGACGAACCCGTACGTGCCCATCTTCAGCAGGACGCCGGCGAGGAGGACCGAGCCGACCGTGGGGGCGGCGGTGTGGGCGTCCGGGAGCCAGCTGTGCAGGGGCCACATCGGGGTCTTCACCGCGAGCCCGATCCCGATCGCGAGAACGGCGATGACCTGCACGGACATGGTCAGTCCGCGGCCGTTGTCGGTGGCGAGTGCCACCATGTCGAACGTGCCCGCCTTCAGTCCCACGAGGAGCAGGCCGAGCAGCATGACGACGGATCCGAGCAGCGTGTAGAGGATGAACTTCCAGGCGGCGGCCTGCCTTCCGGCGCCGCCCCAGCGGGCGATGAGGAAGTACATCGGGATGAGGACCATCTCGAAGGCCAGGAAGAACAGGATCAGGTCGAGGACGGCGAAGGTCGCGAGGGTGCCGGACTCGAGGACGAGGAGGAGCGCCACGAAGCCCTTGGGGGACGGGCCGGTGGCCCGCGGCGTCAGCCGCTGATGTTGCTGCTTGAAGTAGCTGTAGAGCGCGCAGAGGAAGGTCAGGAGCGCGGTCATGACCAGGAGGGGGAGGGAGATGCCGTCGACACCGAGGTGGAGGCGCACGTCGAGTGCGGGGATCCACGTGATGTCCGTGCTCGCCTGGATCCTCGACGGGTTGTCGTGGTCGAAGCCCAGCGTGAGGACGATCGCGGCGGCGAGGACGACGCCGGTGACGACCACGCCGTGGCGCAGCACGGCCTGGTCCGGAGACTTCCCCTTCAGTCCGGGCGGGGCAGGGAAGAGAGCGGCGGCGGCGCCGACGAGCGGGCCGGCGACGATCAACGCGAGAAGGAACTGCATCACGGATTCGCTGATATCGATCACGTCTCACGCTCCCGCGACGGCGACGAGTACGGCGGCGATCGCCAGGACGACGGAGCCGGCGAGCAGGGCGCTCAGATAGGTCTGCACGTTGCCGGTCTGGGCGCGGCGGACGAGCCAGCCGAGCCATCGGGTGCCGGTGCCCGCGCCGCGCACGTACGTGTCGACGACCTCGCGGTCCAGGAAGCGGACCAGGGAGGCCGCGGCGAGGACCGGGCGGACGAACACGGCGCTGTAGAGGGCGTCGACGTGGAAGCCGGCGGCCGCGGGGCGGTGCAGGGGGCCGAGCAGGGCGCGGCCGGGATCGGCCGGGTCCTCGGCGGGGTGCGGCAGGTGCAGGGCCTCCGCCTCGACCTGGCCGGCCTCGGCGTCGGGGTGGGCGACATGCGGGGCGACGGCTGGCGTGCCGACGGGGGCCTTCATGGCGAGGGTGCGCCAGACCGCGTAGGTGACGACGGCACCGACGAGGGCGATGCCCGTGCCGAGGACGGCGGTGGTGACGGTCGGGGTGAGGGCGTTGCCGTCGAACCAGTCGTCGAGGTAGGTGACGCTCAGACCGAAGCCGAGGGAGGGGATGGCGAGCACCCACAGGACGGTCGTCATGGCGAGTGGCTGGCGCCCGTGATACGGAGCCTCGGCGCCGCGGCCCCGGAACGCGAGCAGCCAGAGCCGGGTCGCGTAGGCGGCGGTGAGGAGGGCGGTGAGCAGGCCGGCGACGAGGACGGTCCAGCCGGCCGCGGCGGGCGCGACGGTCCGGTCGCCGAGGGCGGTGTGCTCGGCGGCCACGAGGACGGCTTCCTTGGAGAAGAAGCCGGCGAACGGCGGCAGGGCGGCAAGCGCGAGGAGGGCGACGGTCATCGTCCAGTACGCGTCGGGGACACGCTTCGTCAGGCCGCTCATCCGGGACATGGCGGAGAGCGAGTTCGTGCCGGCGGCGTGGATGATCGCGCCGGCGGCGAGGAAGAGGAGCGCCTTGAACGCGCCGTGGGACATGAGGTGGAAGACGGCCGCGCCGCGGTCGCCGACGGCCAGGGCACCGGCCATGTAGCCGAGCTGGCCGATCGTCGAGTAGGCGAGGACGCGCTTGATGTCGTCCTGGGCGAGCGCGGCGAGCCCCGAGCCGACCATCGTGACGGCGGCCATCACCGCGAGCACGGTCAGCGCGGCCGCGGACGAGGCGAAGACGGGCAGCAGGCGGGCCACGAAGTAGATGCCGGCGGCGACCATCGTCGCCGCGTGGATGAGCGCGGAGACGGGGGTGGGACCGGCCATCGCGTCGGGGAGCCAGGTGTGCAGCGGGAACTGCGCCGACTTGCCCGCCACACCGGCGAGCAGCAGCAGCGCGATGAGGGTGGGGTGGTCGAGCCCGCCGGCCGCGACGGCGCCGAGGATCCCGTCGATCCGGAACGTGCCCGCGTCCGTGGCGAGCGCGAAGAGCCCGATCAGGAAGGGGACGTCGCCGAGCTTGGTGACGAGGAAGGCCTTGAGGGAGGCGGCCCGCGCCTCGGGGGTCTCCCAGTAGTGACCGACGAGGAAGTACGAGCAGATGCCCATGATCTCCCAGCCGACCAGGAGCACCATCAGGTCGCCGGAGTAGACGACGAGCAGCATCGCGGAGGTGAAGAGGGAGACGAGCGCCGCGTACGAGGGGTAGCGCGGGTCGTCGCGCAGATAGCCGGTCGAGTAGATCTGCACGCAGGTGGCGACGACCCCGACGACCACGGCGACGAGGGCGGCGAAGCCGTCGATGTACAGCGCCAGGTCGATGGGGACCGAGCCGGTGGGGGTGAGCTGGGTGGAGGCCTCGATCGTCGGTCCGCCGCCCTGCCGGACGGCGACCACGGCTGCCAGGGCGGCGGCGGCGAGCGTCGGCAGCACGGCGAGGGGGCGGACGAAGCCGGGGGCCTTCCTGCCCAGGAGCAGGCCGGCGACGGAGCCGAGGAAGGGAAGGAGGGGGACGAGGACGGCGAGGGTCGTGGTGGTCACGCGGTGGCCTCGGCCTTCTCGTCGGTCCCGGCGGTCCGGGGCTCGGCGTCGTCGGTCCCTGCGCCGTCGGTCCCTGTTCCGTGGGGCTCGGCGTTGTCACGCAGCCGGTCGACGTCCGAGGTGCCGCGGTTGCGGTAGACCATCAGGACGATCGCGAGACCGATGCCGATCTCGGCGGCGGCGATGGCGATGGTGAAGAGGGTGAGCGCCTGGCCGGCGTGCAGGGTGTCGCGGAGCCAGACGTCAAAGGCGACCAGGTTGAGGTTGACGGCGTTGAGCATCAGCTCGACGGACATCAGGACCAGGATCGCGTTGCGGCGGGCGAGGACGCCGTACAGGCCCACACAGAAGAGCAGGGCGGCGAGGACGGCGGGGTAGGCGAGATGCATCAGTCCCGGGCCTCCTTGGCGTTCTTGCGGGACAGGACGATCGCGCCGACCAGGGCGGCGAGCAGCAGGACAGAGAGCGCCTCGAAGGGCAGCACCCAGTGCCGGAAGAGGATCTCGCCGGACACCTCGGTGGAGCCCTGTGCCGGGCCGTCGAGCTCGATCCAGGTCGTACGGAACGCGTCGACGACCACCCAGACGAGCGCCGCGGCCGCGGCGAGCGCGACCGCGAGGGCGACCGGGCGGTTGCCCGAGTCGGCGTCCGGGGAGCGGCCGATGGGGGCCTTGGTGAGCATGAGCCCGAAGAGGAGGAGGACGACGACGGATCCGACGTAGATCAGCACCTGGACCCAGGCGATGAACTCCGCGGTGAGCAGGAGGTACTCGACGGCGAGCCCGCCGAGGGCCACGACCAGCCAGAGCGCGGCGTGCACGAGCTGGCGGGTGGTGACGGTCACGACGGCGGCGCCGAGGGTCACCAGACCGACGAGGAGGAAGGCGATCTCGACACCGGAGGGCGAGAGGAAGCCGGGCGTGGAGGCGGCGAGCGGGGCGGCGACGAGGTTCACTGCTGGTCCCCCTCGGCCTGGGCCCGGGCTTCGGCCTGGGCCTGGGCGGCGGCTGCCGCGGTGGCGGCCTTCTCCACGGCCTTGCGCGCCGCGGCGACCTCCTTCGGCTCCTCGGCCCTCGGGTCGAGCGCGGGCGGTTCGGGGACCGTCCACATCCACTCGCGGAGCTTGTCGCGCTCGTGGGTGAGTTCGTGGATGTCCGTCTCCGCGTACTCGAACTCGGGGGACCAGAACAGCGCGTCGAAGGGGCAGACCTCGATACAGATACCGCAGTACATGCAGAGGGCGAAGTCGATGGCGAAGCGGTCGAGGACGTTGCGGCTGCGCTCGCGGCCGCCGGGGGTGGCGGCGGGCACGGTCTCCTTGTGGGAGTCGATGTAGATGCACCAGTCGGGGCACTCGCGGGCGCAGAGCATGCAGACGGTGCAGTTCTCCTCGAAGAGCCCGATGACACCGCGGGTGCGGGGCGGGAGTTCGGGCTGCTTGTCCGGGTACTGCGCGGTGACGGTCTTCTTCGTCATCGTGCGGAGTGTGACGGCGAGGCCCTTGGCCAGGCCGGAACCGGGAAACGAACGGGGCCGACCGGAGGGCGTCGTCGAGGTGTGGTGGTCGGGCGACGGGCGGGTCATTACTGGATCGCCACCTTCACGATGCCGGTGAGCGCGATCTGCGCGAGGGCGAGCGGGACGAGGGTGGTCCAGGCGAGTTTCTGGAGCTGGTCCTCGCGGAGCCGGGGGTAGCTGACGCGGAGCCAGATGATGACGAAGGCCAGGATCGCGGTCTTGAGCAGGGTCCAGACCCAGCCGAGGCCGTCGGCGCCGAAGGGGCCGTGCCAGCCGCCGAGGAAGAGGACGGTGGTGAGCCCGCAGAGGACGACGATGCCGGCGTACTCGGCGAGCAGGAAGAGCGCGAAGCGGAGACCGGTGTACTCGGTGTACGCGCCGAAGATGATCTCGGAGTCGGCGACGGGCATGTCGAACGGCGGGCGCTGGAGTTCGGCGAGGCCGGCGACGAAGAAGACGATCGCGCCGACGATCTGCCAGGGCAGCCACCACCACTCGAAGGCGTTGAGGATGCCGGGGAGGGAGACGGTGCCGGCGGCCATCGCGACGGAGGCGGCCGCGAGGAGCATCGGGAGCTCGTAGGCGAGCAGCTGCGCGGCGGTGCGGAGGCCTCCAAGCAGGGAGAACTTGTTGGCGGATGCCCAGCCGGCCATGAGGCTGCCGAGGACGCCGACGCCCATGACGGCGAGGACGAAGAAGATGCCGGCGTCGACGACCTGGCCGACGGCGCCTTCGCTCGGGCCGATGGGGATGGCGACGAGGACGAGGAGGTATGGGAGGAGGGCGACGGCGGGGGCGAGCTGGAAGACGCGGCGGTCGGCGTTTGCCGGGACCACGTCCTCCTTCTGCGCGAACTTGACCCCGTCGGCGACGAGCTGGGCCCACCCGTGGAACCCACCGGCGTACATGGGCCCGAGGCGGCCCTGCATATGGGCCATGACCTTGTGCTCGGTCTGCCCGATGACGAGGGGCAGCACGAGGAACACGGCGAAGACGACGAGCAGCCGCAGGGCGACGTCGAGTGCGTCGTTCACGCGGATTCGCCTCCGTCGGGGGTGGTGGGATGGTCGGTGCGTCCGGATTCCGCCGCGGGCGCAGGCCCGGCCTCGGGCGCGGGACCGGCTTCAGGCGCGGGACCGGCCTCGGGCGCGGGACCGGCCTCGGGCGCGGGACCGCCTTCGGGCGCGGGACCGGCCTCGGGCGCGGGACCGCCTTCGGGCGCGGGACCGGCCTCGGGCGCGGGACCGGCCTCGGGCGCGGGACCGGCCTCGGGCGCGGGACCGGCCTCGGGCGCGGGACCGGCCTCGGGCGCGGGACCGCCTTCGGGCGCGGGACCGGCCTCGGGCGCGGGACCGGACGCCAGCCCAGGTCCGGCCTCGGGCGCAGGCCCGGCCTCGGGCGCAGGCCCGGCCTCGGGCGCGGGTCCGGCTTCAGGCGCGGGACCGCCTTCGGGCGCGGGACCGGCCTCGGGGGTCTTGGTGGTTCCGGGGTCGAAGGCCGGGCGGGCGTGGTGCCAGGGGGCGTCCGAGCTTCGGGGGCGCGACGGCGTGGCGGGCGGAGCCGCCTGGCTTGCCGAGCCCTCGGACGCGCTGCGGGTGCGCCTCGGCGGGCGTGCCGGGGCCTCCGCGGCTTCCGGCTGGGTCGCCGAGCCCTCCGCCGCCGTACGGGTACGGCGCGCGGGGCGGTCGGCCGCGGCCGCGCCTCGGGCGGGGCGGGCCGGGGCGGGCGGGAGCTGGCCCTTCATCGGGCCCCAGTCGTTGGGGTCGGGGACGCCCGGCGGCAGCATCTGACGGCGCTTCGGGCCGCCGTGCTCCGACTCGCCCGGCTCCTTCGCTCCCGGCCAGGCCTTCACGACCCGGGCCGCGAGGACGAAGTCCTTCCGCAGCGGGTGGCCCTCGAAGTTCTCCGGCAGGAGCAGCGGGACGAGGTTCGGGTGGTCCGTGAACTCGACGCCGAACATCTCGTGCGTCTCGCGCTCGTGCCACTCGGCGCCCGCGTAGACCGGAACCGCCGTCGCCAGCACCGGGGACTCGTGGCTCACCGTCGTCCGCACCAGCAGGCGACGCACCGCGCCGCCCTCCAGCGCCACCACGTGCGCGCACACCCGGAAGCCGGCGCCCGGCTCGTCCACCGCGCTCAGCCAGTCGAAGTACGTGCAGCCCAGTTCGTCCCGCGCGGTCTCCAGCGCGGCGATCCACGAGCCGACCGGCACGTCCACCGTCAGCAGGTCGTACGCCCGCTCCGCCGTCGCCTCCTCGCCGAAGACCTCGGTCACGGCCTCCGGGAGGGAGTCGTACGCGTTCGTGTTCACTTCTCCTCACCGCCCGGCTTCGGCGGCGTCACCAGACCGCTCGTCAGCTGCCCGACGGACGGGCCCGAGTAGCGCGTCGCCAGCGACTCGCGCGCGATCTTCTCCTGGAGCTTGAGGATTCCCTGCAGCAGCGCCTCGGGGCGCGGCGGGCAGCCCGGCACGTAGACGTCGACGGGGATGATCTGGTCGACGCCCTTCGTCACCGAGTACGAGTCCCAGTACGGCCCGCCGCAGTTCGAGCAGGCGCCGAAGGAGATGACGTACTTGGGCTCCGGCATCTGCTCGTACAGCCGCTTCACCGCCGGTGCCATCTTGTCCGTCACCGTGCCGGAGACGATCATCAGGTCGGCCTGGCGCGGCCCGGGCGCGAAGGGGATCACTCCGAGCCGGATGAAGTCGTGGCGGGCCATCGACGCGGCGATGAACTCGATCGCGCAGCAGGCGAGGCCGAAGTTGAAGACCCAGAGGCTGTAGCGGCGGCCCCAGTTCAGGACCACCTTCATCGGCTCGGGCGCCAGCCGCGCGAGGGGGCCGAGCTTGGGCGCCGGAAGCGGGGTCGGAGCCTGCGGAGGGGTCGGGGTCACGTCCATGTCAGGACGCCCTTCTTGTACGCGTAGAGCAGTCCCACGGCCAGGAAGCCGAGGAAGATGAACATCTCGACCAGCGTCGTCCCGCCGTAGCCGGGCGCGGCGAACACCGTCGCCCACGGGAAGAGGAAGATCGAGTCGACGGCGAAGATCACGTAGAGGAAGGCGTACACGTAGTAGCGGACCTGGGTGTGCGCCCAGCCCTCCCCCACCGGATCCACACCGCACTCGTATGTCAGCAGCTTCTCCGGCGTCGGTACGACAGGCCTCAGCAGCCGGCCCGCGCCGAACGCGACGGCCACGAAGAGCACGCCGACGACGGCGAGCAGGCCGACGACGGAGTACGACTGGAAGTAGTCCGCCGCGAGTCCGTGTCCCGCCCGTACGGTCGGATCCGGCACGTCCACCCCTCGCTCCCTGCCCGTTTCGGCGATCGTCTGTACGCACCGGAGTCTAGGCCCTGCTAAAGACGCCGTAAGCGGTCGTGTCACAGAGTGAGCGGTGGGGATATCCCTACTCTCCTTCACCGACGTACCCCATGGCGTGCCGAGCCCCCCGACCGGCACGCTTGCCCCATGAGCGTCGACACCGAGACCCCGCTGCCGCCCGCGCGCTTCGCCTACGGCCGGCACACCTGGAAGGAGATCTCCTTCCTCCTCACCAATCTGCTCGCCGCCGTGGTCGGGTTCGTGTACGTGGTGGTGGCGGTCGCCGTCGGCGTGGGCCTGGCCGTCACCGTGATCGGCCTGCCGCTCCTGGCCCTCGGCCTCGCCGGGGCGCGCGGCCTGGGGCGGGGCGAGCGGGCGAGGGCCCGCGCGCTGCTCGGTGTACGGGTGGACGAGCCCAGCCCGCTTCCCCGCCGGCACGGCTTCTTCCCCTGGCTGTGGACGGCGCTGACGGACCCGGTGGGCTGGCGGACGATGCTGTACGGCTTCATCCGGCTGCCCTGGGGCATCGTCACCTTCGTCGTCACCCTCGTCTCGCTGATCGTGCTCTGGCCCCTGCTGCCGTTCGTGGCCCGCGGTCTCGCGGCCGCCGACCGGGCCATGGTCCGCGGTCTCCTGTCGCCCTCGGACGAGCTGGAGCGGCGGATCGCCGAGCTGGAGTCGGACCGGGGCGTGGTCGTGGACACCGCCGCCGCCGATCTGCGCCGGATCGAGCGCGATCTGCACGACGGCGCGCAGGCCCGGCTCGTCGCCCTGGCGATGGGGCTCGGTCTGGCGAAGGAGAAGCTCCTGGAGGACCCGGAGGCGGCGGCCGCGATGGTCGACGAGGCGCACGGCGAGGTGAAGCTCGCGCTCCAGGAGCTGCGCGATCTCGCCCGGGGCATCCATCCGGCGGTCCTGACCGACCGCGGCCTGGACGCCGCGCTCTCGTCGATCGCCGCGCGCTGCACGGTTCCGGTGAAGGTGACGGTCGACCTGACCGAGCGGCCGGCCGAGGCGATCGAGGGCATCGCGTACTTCACCGTGTCCGAGCTGCTCCAGAACGTGTCCAAGCACGCCCGTGCGCGTTCCGCCTCCGTGGAGGTGTGGCGGCGCGAGGACCGGCTGCTGCTCCAGGTAAGGGACGACGGGCAGGGCGGCGCCCGGCTGAACGGCGGCACGGGGATGGCGGGGCTCGCGGAGCGTCTGGGGGCGGTCGACGGTCTGTTCGTCCTCGACTCGCCGGAGGGCGGCCCGACGACGGTCACGGCGGAACTGCCGTGGCGCGCGCGCCCGATCCCCGCGTAGCCCGGACGGACCGCCGTCACCCAACCCGGACGGACCGCCGAAACCCCAGGCGACTCGCACCGCGGGCCGCCGAAGCCCCCGGGCTCGCAGACCGCCGCCGCATCCCGACGGGCCGCCGTCGCCACGGCCCCGTATGCCTCCCGCACCCGCCCGCCGCGCTCTCCGCGCCGCCCGCCACCTCCCCTCAAGGTAGGGAAATCCCCCCTCTGCAGACGCCCACCTCCCTCATGGTCCGGCGCGCGTCCGCGCGGAAACCTTGAGCCGTACTCCTCCACGCCCCACTCCTCTCCTTCCCCGAGCAGAACGGACAACAGCGATGGCCTCCCACCGCCTCCCCGCCGCGATCCGCGCGCCGTTCGAGGCCCGCACCTGGCGCGAGTTCGGCTATCTGGTGCTCGGGCTGCCGCTGAGCTGCGTCTACTTCGCCCTCTCCATCGCCCTGGTCTCGGCCGGCGCCGGGCTCCTCGTCACCTTCCTCGGCATCCCCGTCCTCGCGGGCGCCCTCGCCCTGTGCCGTGGCTTCGGCGCGGTGGAGCGGGCCCGGGCGCGCGGGCTGCTCGGTCTGGAGGTCGCGCCGCCGGAGCCAGCCAGGGGCCGTACCGGCGGGGCGATGTCGTGGATGGGGGCGACGCTGAAGAGCGGCGCGTCCTGGCGCCACCTCCTCTACGCGCTCCTGCACATGCCGTGGGCGATCTTCGCCTTCACGGTCTCGGTGGCCTTCTGGACGTACGGCTGGGCCCTCTTCACCTACCCGCTGTGGCAGTGGGTCTTCCCGATGTACGCCGGCCAGGACGGCCTCCAGCTCTACGGCGACCGGACGCACGCCTTCTACCTGGACTCCCCCTTCGAGATCGCCTTCACCAGCGTCATCGGTCTGCTCCTCGTGCTCGCCGGGCCGTGGATCATCCGGTCGCTGGCCGCGGTGGACCGGCTGATGGTCTCCGGGCTGCTCGGCCCCTCGCGGCTCGCCACACGCGTCACGGAGCTGGAGTCGGACCGGGGCGTGGTCGTGGACACCGCCGCCGCCGATCTGCGCCGGATCGAGCGCGACCTGCACGACGGCGCGCAGGCCCGGCTCGTCGCCCTCGCCATGGATCTGGGCCTGGCGAAGGAGAAGATGGCGGAGGATCCCGAGGCGGCGGCGCGCATGGTCGACGAGGCGCACGGCGAGGTGAAGACGGCGCTGCAGGAGCTGCGCGATCTGGCCCGGGGCATCCACCCGGCCGTCCTGACCGACCGTGGTCTGGACGCGGCGCTGTCGGCGGTCGCCGCGCGGTGCACCGTGCCGGTCTCCGTCGAGGTGGACCTCCCTGCCCGGCCGGTGCCGGCGATCGAGGGCATCGCGTACTTCACCGTGTCCGAGCTGCTCCAGAACGTGTCCAAGCACTCCGGGGCCCGGCGGGCATGGGTGGAGGTGTGGCGGTCGGGCGACCGGCTGCTGCTCCAGGTGCGGGACGACGGGCGCGGTGGTGCGGACACGGCCGCGGGCCGGGGGCTGGCCGGGCTCACGGAGCGGCTGGACGCGGTCGACGGGATCCTGGCCGTGGACTCGCCCGCGGGCGGTCCGACGACGATCACTGCGGAGCTCCCCTGGCGCGCGTAGTCCCCGCCCCTCGGCCCGGCTCATCCCGGCCCAGCCCATCCCGGCCGGTGCCGCCCCCGCCCGGCTCATCCCGGCCATGCGGCCCCGGCCCGGGTCACCCCGGGCCCACTCGTCTCGGACTGGGCGCCGTCGCCCGGGGCGGCATCTCAAGCCCCGCACAAAGATCACCCCGCACAGGACCGCTCCATGACACGCCCCTGACACATCTGAACCCGACCCTGCCCCGCCGCGTCCCTCTTACTGCGATGCTGGGGACGCATCGAACACCGGAACATGGGGGCTTCAGAGTCGTGGAAGACGTGGCGGACAGGGTGCGCGTGGTCATCGCCGAGGATTCGGTGCTGCTCCGAGAGGGCCTGACCCGGCTGCTGACCGACCGGGGGCACGAGGTCGTCGCCGGGGTGGGCGACGGAGAGGCCCTGGTCAAGACCGTCGCCGGTCTCGCGGGCGAGGGCGAGCTGCCCGATGTGGTCGTGGCCGACGTCCGGATGCCCCCGACCCACACGGACGAGGGTGTACGGGCGGCGGTGCGGCTGCGCAAGGAGTACCCCGGGGTGGGGGTCCTGGTCCTTTCCCAGTACGTGGAGGAGCAGTACGCCACCGAACTCCTGGCCGGATCCAGCCGGGGCGTGGGCTATCTCCTCAAGGACCGGGTCGCCGAGGTCCGCGAGTTCGTGGACGCCGTGGTCCGGGTGGCCCGGGGCGGTACGGCGCTGGACCCGGAGGTCGTGCAGCAGCTGCTCGGCCGGAGCCGTAAGCAGGACGTCCTGGCGAACCTGACCCCGCGCGAGCGCGAGGTCCTGGGCCTGATGGCCGAGGGGCGGACGAACTCCGCGATCGCGAAACAGCTGGTCGTGAGCGACGGCGCCGTGGAGAAGCACATCAGCAACATCTTCCTGAAGCTGGCCCTGTCCCCGAGTGAAGGCGATCATCGTCGGGTACTCGCGGTGTTGACCTATCTGAATTCCTGATCACCTGACAACCTGTCAGATATCGGGGTCGGGACCTAGGACCGAAGAACGAGCGGAACGCGACTTTCCGGAAAGCTCTGGGGGGCGACAGAACGTGACGATTCATGGCAAACGGGCATCTCAAAACGAGTTCCATGATGCGAGAAGTCCCGAGGAGGGCCACCTCACCGTCGTAGGGTGGGCCACGGGGCCGGCCGGTTCGCCGACCGCCCCGCGAGCCTTCTCCCGCCTGTGGCGGAGAGACCCTTGCCGCGAGGGAGGTCCAGTTCAGTGACCAGCCAGGTCAGTAGCGAGGCCGGCGAGGCCCTGGTCGGGGAGCAGCGCAGCGCCGCCCCGACGACGCCCCGCCACGGCGACGAGAAGGAAGTGCGCCGGCTCGATCGGGTGATCATCCGGTTCGCGGGTGATTCCGGTGACGGTATGCAGCTCACGGGTGACCGGTTCACGTCGGAGACGGCGTCGTT
>NZ_JBHUYJ010000004.1:139654-175938 GCF_042668715.1 Streptomyces sp. NPDC057271 | reverse complement strand
GGTCAGGGCCCGGTCTTTCGCCCTGGGAGCGAAACCCCGCTCACTGCCCCGCTCCGCAGGGGTTTCGTTTCCTCCCCCACCTGAAGGTGGGGGTATCCACGAAAGGACTCAGATGATTCCGGCGAGGAGCAGACCGGCGATGACGTACCGGATCCCCGCGGAGAGGAACGGCGGCATGGTCTCGACGACGATCCGGATGCCGAGGTAGGTGGAGCCCCAGACGACGTACACGATCCCGAGCGCGAACCAGACGGCGCCGGAGATGCGGCGGCTGGGGCGGCGTCCGGGGGCGGCGGTGGAGGTGCGTTCCTCGGAGGCGGGATCAGCCGCAGGGGTTGTCATGCTCAGGAGATTAAGGATTTCCCTGGCCGCTGACCAATGATTTGCCCGGTATCGGGCAGAAGTGGAGCCGTGAAGCGCCGAGTTCGGGCCGCGTCTACCGCTCCTCCGTGTCCGCGCCCGTCGCCTTGAGAGCCAGCCACAGCTCCATCCGGACGTCCGGGTCGTCCAGCGAACGGCCCAGGATCTCCTCCACGCGGCGCATCCGGTAGCGCAGGGTGTGGCGGTGGACGCCCAGGTCCGCCGCCGCCGCGTCCCACTGGCCGTGGCGGGAGAGCCAGGCCCGCAGCGAGGCGACCAGGTCGCCTCGGCCCGTCGCGTCGTGCTCGTACAGCGCCCGCAGCATGCCGTCGGCGAAGGCGCGGACGGCGTCGTCGGCCAGCAGCGGCAGCACCGAGCCCGCCGCCAGGTCCTCGTGTTCGACCAGCGCACGGCCGCGCCGCCGCGCCACCGACAGGGCCTGCTCGGCCTGCTTGTACGCGGCCGCCGCCGCGATCGGGCCCGCCGGGGCGGAGAGCCCCACGACGACACCGGCCTCCTCGGCCTCGCGTTCGGTGTACGCCTCGCAGGCCGTGACGACCGCGCCGCGGTCACCGGCCAGGACCAGGAGCCGGTCCTCGCTCTCGGGCACGGTCAGGACGGTCTCGCCCGCGCGGGCGGCCGCCGACTCCAGCTCCTCCGCCAGCACCGGCAGCGGCGGCTCGCCCTCCCGCTCCCCCGACACCGTCTCGGCGATCATCAGCCGGAAGGGGGCGTCGAGGAGCCCGCCGTAAAGGTCACCCGCCACCGCCCGGGCGTGGTCGGGTTGGCCGGACAGCATCATCCGGAGCACCGCCGCGCCGAGCCGCCCCTCGGCCGCCTGGAGCGAGCGCGAGCGTTCGGTGGTGAGCGTGAGGAGGGCGATCGCGGAGTGCACCGCGTACCGTTCGGCCGTCCCGAGCGGCGCGCCCGTGCCGACCGCGAGGGCGCCCCTGACGCGTCGGCCCGTGCCCAGGGACTGGAGCTCGACCCGGTCGTCCGTGCCGCCGACGACGGCGCTCGCGGGCGCGGGCCGCTCCCGGAGCCGTTCGACGTCGGGCGTCAGCCGGGCGGCCCGGCGTGCCGCCCACTCGGGGGACACCGCGAGGACGGTGCCGGAGGTGTCGTACAGCGCCGCCCAGCCGTCCACATGGGCCGCGAGCCGCGCCACCACCGCGTCGGGACCCTCGGCGAGCGCGGCGCGGGTCATCTCCCGCTGGGCCTCGAAGCCGGCCGTGACGGCGCGGTACTGGTCGGCCGCGATGGCCGCCGAGACCGCCTTGCTGATGGCCAGGAACGGCGTGCGCCGCGGTACTTCGAGGAGGGGCAGCCCCTCGGCGCCCGCGGCGTCGACGAGGGCGGGCGGGATGTCCTCGTAGTTGACGCCGACGGCGAAGCCGAGACCGACCACGCCCGCGGCGAGCAGCCGCCGCACGTAGCGGCCCATCGCCTCGGGGTCCTCGGCGTCCAGGGTGAGCGCGGTGGTGAGCAGCAGCTCGCCGCCCTCCATGTACGGGACGGGGTCGGCGAGCTCGCTGACATGGGCCCACCGCACGGGGGTGTCGAGGCGGTCCTCACCCGCGCGGACGGTGAGCTTGAGCGCCGAGTGCTGGGCGAGTGAGGCGAGGGTGGGCGGCATTGGCGACCGTCGGACCTTAGGGCGAGGGGGCGCCGCTCAGCCGAGCGGCGCCCCCGATTGTGCCAGGGCGCGCCGGTGCCCGCTCCGGCTCGGCGCCGACTCGGCCCGAGCCCGGCACCGACTTGGCCGGGGCCGCTCGACGCCGGGCTTGGCCGGGGCCGCTCGGCACCGGCTTGGCCGGGACGGCCGGGCACGGACCTGGCCGGGACGGTTCGGCGCGCAACTGGCCGGGGCGGCTCGGCGCCGGGCTTGGCCGGGGCGGCTCGGCGCCGGGCTTGGCCGGGGCGGCCGCACACGGACCCGTCCGGGACGGCCCTGGCCCGGCTCCCTGCGGACCTGGCCGGGGCCCAGCACGGACCAGGCCGGACGGCCCGGCACGGACCAGCGCCGGGGCGGCTCGGCGCCGACTTGGCCCGGCTCCCTGCGGACCTGGCCGGGGCCCAGCACGGACCAGGCCGGACGGCCCGGCACGGACCAGCGCCGGGGCGGCTCGGCGCCGACTCGGCCCGGGCGCTGGCTTGGCCGGGCTCCCTGCGGACCTGGCCGGGGCCGGCAACGGCTTGGTGTCAGCTCCGCAGATCCACCAGCAGAGGTGGCGTGTGCTCGCCGCGCACGTCGGTGAGGGAGAGCACGGCGTGCCCGGCAGGGACGGCGTGGGCGAGGTCGGAGGCCGACCAGCGCTGCCGCTCCACCTCCCGTACGGTCACGGCCTCCGCCGTCGTGGCCTTGCCGGTCACGAGGCGCCGCATGAAGTGCAGGGCCTTGGTGAGGGGCTCGTCGGAGATGATCTGGCGGTTGGTGACATCACGGGTCTGCACCCATTCGGTGCCCCAGGTCTCGGCGAACCGGCCGCCGTCCCAGGGCGCGATCCCGGCGAACGCCATACGGCAGCCGACGGCCCCGAGCAGCGGGCCGCGCAGCGCCTCGGGCACGTCCTCCAGGCTGCGCAGGGCGAGGACGACGCCCGCGTTGGCGGAGCGGAGCCGCTGGAGGGCGCGGACGGACTCGCCGGTGACGGTGTATGTGGCGTCGTCGAGGACCAGGCAGGCGAAGAGGGAGCGGTCGCGGCGGGCGAGGGCGGCCTCGGCGAACTGGGCGAGCAGCAGCCGGGAGACGATTCTGGAGGCTTCGGCATGGCCGCGCTCGGGGAGGTCGACACGGACGCGGAGGGGGTGCTCGACGGCGCGGAGGGAGAACGGGGGCTTCGTGCCGCCGATGCCGCCGGTGGCGCCGGTGCCGCCGATGCCCTCGGTGCCGCCGGTGCCGCCGGTGGCCTCGGTGCCGCCGGTGCCGCCGATGCCCTCGGTGCCGCCGGTGCCCTCGGTGCGGAAGAACCGGGCGAAGGCGGGCCGGTCGAGGAAGGCGACGCGCTCGGCGAGCAGGACGCCGACCTCGTCGCCGCGGTCGGCCTGGCGCTGGCGGGCGTCGAGCTCGCGGAGCTGGGCGGGGTCCCCCGCGACGGCCTCGCGCAGCGCGGCGAGCGCCGCGGGCGTCCCTCCGAGGAGCTCGCGCAGCTCGGGCACGCCGGGGAAGCGGCCGTACGCGGCCAGGAACGGGCCGATGAGCTGGGCGAGCGCGGTGGCGGCCCGTCGGCTGTCGGCGACCAGGTCCCCGACCAGCGCCTCGGCGAGGATCCGGGCGGCCTCGTCGGGGTCGTCGGCACCGCCGTACAGATCGAGGTCGTGGGTGGACTCGGGCCGTCCGACGGACACGACGACGTCGAAGGCCTCGTCGGGCCCGAGGGCGGCACCGTGCGAGGTGACGGCGACGACGGCGGCGCGGTTGGCGAGGGCCTGCAGACAGAGCGCCTCGACGACGGGCCGCACGAGCCGCACGGTCTTCCCGGCCCCCGCGGGCCCTACGGCGACGAGGGAGGTGCCGAGCACCGCCGGCTCCAGGGCGACGCCGGTGGTGCGCCGGGCGTACGGGTTGCGCGGGTGGTCGGCGGCGGTGCCGATGCGGACCTGGGCGGTGGCGAGGTCGTGGGTGGCGGTGCGGACGGGCAGGTCGCGCCGTCCGGAGGGGTGGCCGCAGGCGGCGGCACCGCGGGTGCGCACGGCGTCGGTGAAGGCGGCGAGGCGCTCGGGCCGGGCCCGTACTCCCTGCCAGGCGCGGCGGATCCGGGCGTAGTCGACGTCGCCCAGGGTTCCCTGCCGGGTGGCCTCGGCGAGCTGGGCGGCGGCCTCGGCCAGTCCGGCGTCACGCAGCTCGGGCCATGCGGCGGGGTCCGCGGCCGGGGCGGGCGGTGGCGGCGGGCCCGCGGCCGCGTGGCCGCCGGTTCCCAGCCGCCGCCGTACCGGGGGCCAGGTGCCCGCCCGGCCGACGGCGGCGACCAGGGCGGCGATCAGGAGCACGTAGTAGACGTTGGAGACCCAGGTGATCCAGGTGACCGTGCGGGGCATCTCGCGCCAGACACCCGGCAGGAGCACGAACAGGGGCCAGACAGGTACGCCGTACCGGTGCCAGACCTCGCGCCAGTTGCCCACGCGCCCGAAGCCGACGGCGAAGAGGGCGAGCAGGACGGCGTACCAGAGGTAGGTCGCGCCGACGTACACCTCGAAGTCGGGGCTCGCGGGGGTCCGCCAGTCGGCGGGCACGAGCCACAGCATCGGGAGCAGCCACCAGTCGTCGACGAAGATCCACCACCCCTCCAGATAGCCGTTCCAGAGCAGGGACCAGAGGAGCCAGCCGCAGAGGTACGCGACGAACGCGCCGGTGATCAGCTGACGGCCGGGCACCAGGTCCGGCTCCTGCTCGGGCCGCTCGCGGTGCCCGAGCCGCCAGACACCGGGCGCCGCCGCGGGCCGGGGCATCCTGAGCCACTCGGCGACGCCGATGCGGGTGGGGGCGTGGGTGGGCGGTGGCGGCATCGCGGGGCCCTGGGCCGGGGGTCCCGGTGGCACGGGTGGGCCCGCGGGGCGCGGGACCGCGCCCGCGCGGGTGTCGCGTGACTCGTACGTGCCTTCGGTCTCCATGAACCCCTGCCCCCTGACCAGCCAGGTCGCCGCATCTGTGCCACCGTCAATCTAGTGGGCGAGGCCCGGCCCGGAGCGGTTTCCCCGCCGCCATGTCCACACCGGACAACGACACGCCCCCAACACTCCCGATCGGCGCATGCCCGCGCCCCTCCCTCACGCCTAGCCTGCGGAAGAAACCCACAAGAGCGTCCAGAACACCCCAGGAGCCACGCATGAACGCTGTCCCGCAGGAGCGGCGCGTCGTCACCGCCATCCCCGGTCCGAAGTCGCAGGAGCTGCAGGCCCGCCGCCTCGACGCCGTGGCCGGCGGCGTGGGCTCCGTGCTGCCCGTCTTCACCGCGAAGGCCGGCGGCGGCATCATCGAGGACGTCGACGGCAACCGCCTGATCGACTTCGGCTCCGGCATCGCCGTGACCTCCGTCGGCGCCTCCGCCGAGGCCGTCGTGCGCCGCGCCGCCGCGCAGCTCGCCGACTTCACGCACACCTGTTTCATGGTCACGCCGTACGAGGGCTACGTCGAGGTCTGTGAGGCGCTCTCCGAGCTGACCCCGGGCGACCACGCCAAGAAGTCCGCGCTGTTCAACTCCGGCGCCGAGGCCGTCGAGAACGCGGTCAAGATCGCCCGTTCGTACACCAAGCGCCAGGCCGTCGTCGTCTTCGACCACGGCTACCACGGCCGTACGAACCTGACGATGGCGCTGACCGCGAAGAACATGCCGTACAAGCAGGGCTTCGGTCCGTTCGCGCCCGAGGTCTACCGCGTCCCGGTCGCCTACGGCTACCGCTGGCCCACCGGCGCCGAGAACTGCGGCCCCGAGGCCGCCGCCCAGGCGATCGACAACATCACCAAGCAGATCGGCGCCGAGAACGTCGCCGCGATCATCATCGAGCCGGTCCTCGGCGAGGGCGGCTTCATCGAGCCGGCCAAGGGCTTCCTGCCGGCGATCGTGAAGTTCGCCAACGACAACGGCATCGTCTTCGTCGCCGACGAGATCCAGTCCGGCTTCTGCCGCACCGGCCAGTGGTTCGCGTGCGAGGACGAGGGCATCGTCCCCGACCTGATCACGACCGCCAAGGGCATCGCGGGCGGCCTGCCGCTCGCCGCCGTCACCGGCCGCGCCGAGATCATGGACTCCGTGCACGGCGGCGGCCTCGGCGGCACCTACGGCGGCAACCCGGTGGCCTGCGCCGGCGCGCTCGGCTCCATCGAGACCATGAAGGAGCTCGACCTCAACGCCAGGGCGAAGCACATCGAGTCCGTCATGAAGACCCGCCTGTCGGCGATGGCGGAGAAGTTCGACGCCATCGGCGACATCCGCGGCCGCGGCGCCATGATCGCCATCGAGCTGGTCAAGGACCGCGACACCAAGGAGCCGAACCCGGAGGCCGCGGGCGCGCTCGCGAAGGCCTGCCACGCCGAGGGCCTGCTGGTCCTGACCTGTGGCACCTACGGCAACGTGCTCCGCTTCCTGCCGCCGCTGGTGATCGGTGACGATCTCCTGAACGAGGGTCTCGACATCATCGAGAACGCGTTCGGGCAGATCTGACCCCTTCGCCCCGGCGTGTGAAGAGAGTGTGGGGGGCCGATGGCGGGATGGGGATCCGGCTGTCGGTCCCCCTCTCTCTGCCGTACGGTTTCTGCAGATGAGAGAAACACCCCGCTCGCAGGAGACCGCGAGCGACAACAGGGCGGAGCCTCCCCAGCACCGCCCTGCCCGCGCCCTGGCGCACACCACTGGAGCCACGTGCTCCGGAACTCCTCACCGATCGGATGGCCGCCCGCCCCACACCCCCCGGGGCGCGCGGCAGCCCGATCACCTCGGACGCCCCGGAACCACCCCCCCTGTTCCGGGGCGTCCGGCTGTCTTCTCGGCGGTCGTGCTGTTCGCTGTCATCACCTGGCAGGTCGTCGTGGCGGGCCCGCTCGCCCGCCTCGACGAGCGCCTCTCCCGGTCCCTGGTCGACCGCGTCCCCCGCTGGTTCTCCGAACTCGGCGCCGACCTCGGCAACATGACGGTCGCCCTCCCCGTCCTCGGCTGCGCGACGGCGTACGCGCTCTGGCGCGGCCGACGCGCCCAGGCCCTCGCCGCGGGCCTCAGCATGGCTCTCGTACCGCTGCTGATCGTCCCCCTGAAGGCGTGGACGGCCCGCCCCGGCCCGCTGGAACCGTGGGCGGCGGGGTACTACCCGTCGGGCCACACGGCGACGGCGATGGTGGCGTACGTCGGCGCGGCCTTCCTCGTCTCGCGCCGTCTGCTCCCGCTGGCCGCCGTGCTCACGACCCTGACGGCCCTCGGTCTGATCCTCCGCGGCTTCCACTGGCCCCTGGACGTCGTGGCCTCGGTGGCGCTCTGCGTCCCCCTGCTCCGCTGGCCCGTCGTCGCCGAACGGTACGGTCGCGCTGCACGTTCGTGACGGACCGGCCGGGGAGCAGACATGACGATTCGACGACCGGGGCTGCCTGGGGACCTGCCGTCGCCGGAGGTGCTGTGGGCCCGGTGGGCACTGGTGGCCGTGCTGGAGGCGACCACCGAGGCGGAGGAGAGCAGGGGGTACCGCACCGGCACCTGGATCGACGAGGAGGGACTCCACCTCGACGACTGCGGCTGCACCTGGTGGACGTTCTCCCGCGTCGGTGAGGGCCGGTACGTACTCTTCGGCGAGGACGAGTCGAGCGACGTGAAGAGCCACGGGACGCCGATCGACATGCTGGCGGGCGGCCCCGACTGGCTCCCGTACGACGAGCTGCGGGACCGGCTCGACGGGAACGAACCGGGGTGCGTCTACTGGTACGAGAACGGCGCCTGGGCGCGTGCGCCGTACCCCGAGGACCTGAAGGACGACGGCCTCGACTGCGGGATGAGCCGCTTCGTCGACCGGGACGACGCCCTGCGCCTGCTGGCCGACCACGTCCGGCACGACGGAGGCACGTCCGCCGAGACCCTCATGGACCACGCGGAGGGATACCGGCTCACGCCGGACCTCCTGGAGTCGCTCGCCTCCCCCGCCGACGGAACCGCCCCCGACCCGCCCTGGGCCGTGCCCTGCACCGGGCGGGGCTGTCCACCCGGGCGGCGACGGTCGGCTGAGGCGCCGGACCACGCGGCGGCCCGGCGTCCGTGCCGACCCGTCCTCGCCGCACGGTACGGTCGTCCGGTCCGCGCGGGGGGCGCGCGGGAGTGGGAACTCCAGGGGGATTCATGGCGGATGGACTCATGGTGGACGCCGACAAGCGCTACTCGGTGACGTTCGACGGGCGCGCGCACGAGCTGAAGCCCTCGAACGGGCGGATCATCCTGCCGACGCACGGCTCCAAGATCCATCATGACCCCGGCTGCCCCCATCTGACCGACTCCGAGAACCTCGGCCGCCACCCCGACGAGGACGGCCTGACGTGGCGCCGGCTGCTCGACGCCGAGGACGCGACCGCATACTCCGCGTCGGTCGGACTGTTCAACGGCAGGAACAGGCCCCTGACCGGCGTCTGTTCCTGCGCTCTGAGGCCCGTCACGGCCGACCACGCCGACGGTCTTCCGTACTGGCCCCTCGACGAGGCGCTCGACGCCTTCGACGTCGAGCGTCACCGGGTGGTCCTCGACGCGGCGGAGCGCCGGGCCGAGGAGATCCGCCGGGACTTCCCCCTGGAGGCGTGGCCGGATCTGGAGCTGGAGCGCTACGCCCTCGGGGTCCACAAGAACCGTCCGGACCTTCCCCCGCCGTACTGCCACGCCCTGGAGTACGGCAGCAGTGAGCTGGGCAGCATCACCGGCGGCTCGGCCAAGAAGCACCTCATCTACCGCCAGGACGGCGGCCGCTGGTGGCACGACTCCGGCTATGCGGACGCGGCCACGGCCTGGCAGGCGGTGCGGCAGGGCATCGTCGACGCGGTGACGGCGGCTCGCGAGGGCAGGGTCGCTGCCATCGACGACATCGACGCGGTCCGGGCGGCCAACACGCTGATCGCCAAGACCCTGCGCATCTACGCTCCGGAAGCGATCGTCCCGGTGTACGCGGACAGCTATACGCGGCACTACGTCGCGATGCTCTCCGACGACGTTCCTGCCCGTATGAAGCCGTTCGCCCGCAAGGAGTACCTGCGGTGGCTGGTCCGGCAGCATCCCCGGCTGAGCGCGTGGCCGCCGGACCTCGTGTACCGGTTCCTGGCGTGGTGGGCTCCCCCGCGTATGGCCCCGCGTGTGTTCGCCGTCGGCGTCCACGACAGCGCCGACGTGACCTGTCTCTCGGACGGCTACGCGGCCGTCGGCTTCGACGGGCTCGGCGACCTGCACGACTTCGCCGACAAGGAGGAGTTCGCGCGAGCCGTACGGCAGCGCTTCGCGGGACAGGACGCGCGGCAGGCGGCCGACGTCTGGCAGCTCCTGGAGATGCGCCCCGGCGACCGCGTCGTGGGGTACCACGGCAATGACGAGATCTTCGCGGTCGGCCGGGTCACCGGGGACGGCTACTGCTGGCGGGCCGATCGCCCGGCCCGCCGCCACACCGTCGCGGTCGAGTGGGACGCCTCCTACGAGCTGGCCTTCGACCTTCCGGTCCCTGGGTGGGGGCCGGACCGTGTGACGGAGGTCAGGCCCGCCTTCTGGACGAAGATCAAGCAGCTGCGCGCCGAACGCCTGGAACTCAAGGCCGTGGAGCTACCGGACGCGGAAGTCGTCGAAGACGCCCCCGTCCTTCAGCCGCTCGATGCCGAACTGCAGCGTGTGGACGACGCGTTGACGCGTCGCGGCCAGGCGATCCTGTACGGCCCGCCGGGCACCGGCAAGACCTACCAGGCCCTGCGCTACGCCGTGCAGCGGCTCGGCGCGCTGTCGGACGATCTCCCGGGCGTCGCCCCGTGGGCCGAGCCGGAGAGCGCGGAGTACCGCGCGACGCTCGACGTGCTCCAGAAGGCCGGCCGGCTCACCCTCGTCACCTTCCATCCGAGCTACGGATACGAGGACTTCGTCGAGGGCCTCCGGCCTGTGAAGGGGCAGGCCGGGCTGGCCCTGGAACCTCGTGCCGGGGTCTTCAAGCGCGTCTGCGAGGCGGCGGCCGAGGATCCCGAGCACATCTACCTCGTGATCGTCGACGAGTTCAACCGAGGCAATGTGCCGAAGGTCCTCGGCGAACTGATCACCGTGCTGGAGAAGGACAAGCGCGGTCTGTCCATCACGCTCCCGCTCAGCGAGGAGCCGTTCGCCGTGCCGCGCAACGTGCTGGTGCTCGGCACCATGAACACGGCCGACCGGTCCATCCGGATGCTCGACTCCGCGATTCGCCGTCGCTTCGCCTTCGTGGAACTCCTCCCGGACCCGAGGCCCTTGCACGGATTCAACGTGGATCAGCTCGATCTGGGTGTGTTCCTGGAGACGCTCAACGCCCGCGTACGGCGGATGCTGGACCGGGAGAAGCAGATCGGCCACGCCTTCCTGCTGCCCGGGGGCGAGCCGGTGGCTACGGCACAGGAGTTGGCCGCGATCGTCCGGGACGAGATCATGCCGCTGCTCCAGGAGTACGCGTACGACGACTACGGGCTGCTGACGTCGTTCCTCGGCGAGGCCGTCGTCGACCCGGTGACGTACTGTCTGCGCGATCTGGACGACGAGACGCTCGTGTCCGCGCTGTACTCCGAACTCCAGGTCGACGCCGATGCCGACCCTGCGTGAGTACGAGCAGCGCGTCTTCCCCGGCATCCGGCTGACGGACGCCGACCGGCGGCTCCTCGAGGACGGAGCGCTCGAAGGCCGGCTACGCGTACGGGAGCTGACGGGCGACCGGCTCGAGGTGGTCGCCGGACCGTACGTCGGTGTCGTCCGGCTCGACGCCTGCGAGCTGCGCGTGCTGCCGAAGTTCCTGGGCGGGGACCTCGACGTGCTCCGCATGCTCGACTACGCCTGGGGCGGGAGCGGCGCGGTCCTTCCGATCGGACAGGCCTTCAGCGGAGGCGCCCCCAACCTGCGGGATCTGGTCGCGCTCATGGTGACCGAGCACGCCGAGCGGCTGCTCCGCCATGGGGTCCGGAGCGACTACCTCACCCATGAGGACGATCTGCCGGTCGTCCGGGGGCGGCTGGTCGCCGACCGGCAGCTGCTCCGTCACCACGGCAGGCTCGACCGGCTGGCCTGCCGGTTCGACGAGCACGACACCGACATCGCCGACAACCGGCTGTGCGCCCACGCCGTCGAGCGGGCGGCGCGCACCGCGCGCTCCCCCGAGGTGCGGAGCCGGGCCCGGCGCGCGGCGGCGCGCTTCGCGGGCTACGCGCCCGGTCCGCTGGGGGATCTGCGGACGATGGTGTCGGGGTTCGTCTACCACCGGCAGAACGAGCACTACCGCCCCGCCCACCAGTGGGCACGCCTGCTGCTCTCGGGTGGCGGGATCCAGGACCTGTTCACCGCCGGCCCGCTGGCCTCCCGGGCCTTCCTCATCGACATGAACCAGCTGTTCGAGGCCTTCGTGACCCGGCTTCTGCGGGAAGGCTGCGCCGCTGCGGGGATGCGCGCCGAGGCGCAGTCGCGGCAGCGGCGGGTGTTCGTCGACGAGGACACCGGTGCGCCGTACTCCGAGGTACGGCCTGACGTGCTGATCTCGGGGACGCGCGGCGGTACGTCCTTCCGGCTGCCCGTCGACGTGAAGTACAAGCTCTACGATCAGCGGAAACTGTCCACGCAGGACCTCTATCAGGCGTTCCTCTACGCCCATGCGCTGTCGGCGGGTCCGGCGCGGTGTTCCCTGGTCCACCCCGGGGACGCGGGCTCGTCCGGGGCGACGGTGTCCGTGCGGGGTGCGGACGGTGCGATGTCCGCGGTCGTACGGGCGGTGCCGGTGGATCTTCGGGCGGTGCTGGACGGACTCGCCGGACCGGAGCCGACGGCGGCTCCGGTCCGGCTGTTCGGCGAAGTGGTCGGGTGACCGTCAGCTCCAGTCGTAGGCGTCGAAGTTCCGGCTGAACTCACCGCCGTTGAAGCGGTCCCAGTTGATCGACCAGGTCATCAGGCCGCGCAGCGCGGGCCAGGTGCCGTGGGTCTGGTACGTGCCGCAGTTCGTCTTCCTCGTCAGGCAGTCCAGCGCCTTGTTCACCTCGGACGGGGTCGTGTGGCCGTTGCCCGCCTGGGTGGAGGCGGGGAGGCCGATGGCGACCTGGTCGGGGCGGAGGGCCGGGAAGACGCGGTCGGTGTTGCCCGCCACCGGGAAGCCCGTCAGGAGCATGTCGGTCATGGCGATGTGGAAGTCCGCGCCGCCCATGGAGTGGTACTGGTTGTCGAGGCCCATGATCGGGCCCGAGTTGTAGTCCTGGACGTGGAGCAGGGTGAGGTCGTCGCGCAGGGCGTGGATGACCGGGAGGTAGGCGCCGGCGCGCGGGTCCTGGCCGCCCCACTGGCCGGAGCCGTAGAACTGGTAGCCGAGCTGGACGAAGAAGGTCTCCGGGGCCATCGTCAGGACGAAGTCGGAGCCGTACATGGCCTTGAGGGACTTGACCGCCGAGATCAGGTTGACGATCACGGGGCTGGTGGGGTTGCGGAAGTCGGTGTCGCCGGTCTGCAGCGAGAGGGAGTGGCCCTCGAAGTCGATGTCCAGACCGTCGAGCCCGTACTCGTCGATGATCTTCGAGACGGAGGAGACGAAGGTGTCGCGGGCGGCCGTGGTGGAGAGCTGGACCTGGCCGTTCTGGCCGCCGATGGAGATCAGGACCTTCTTGCCCGCCGCCTGCTTGGCCTTGATGGCCGCCTTGAAGTCCGCGACGGACTCCACGTTCGGGCACGCGGTGGCCGGGCAGAGGGAGAAGCGGATGTCGCCGGAGGTCACCGAGGTCGGCTCCCCGAAGGCGAGGTTGATGACGTCCCAGGAGTCGGGGACGTCGGCCATCCGGGTGTAGCCGGAGCCGTTGGCGAAGCTGGCGTGGAGGTAGCCGACGAGTGCGTGGGCCGGGAGGCCGTCACCGGGGTTGCCGCCACCGCCGGACGTCGTGGCCGCTGTGACGGCCGTGGACTTCGCCGACTCGCCCGCGCTGTTCACCGCCGAGACCTGGAAGGTGTACGAGGTGGAGGGCGTGAGGCCGGTCGCGGTGTACGAGGTGCCGGTGACCGTCACGGCCGGGGCTCCGCCGCGGTAGACCCGGTAGGAGGTGGCGCCGGAGACCGCGGGCCAGGTCAGCGGTATGGACGTGGAGGTGGGGGAGCCCGCGGCGAGGCCGGTGGGGGTCGCCGGGGTCTGGACGGGGTCGCCGCCGGGGCCGATCAGGGAGAGGTCGTCGGCGAGATAGGCGCCGGTGCCGTACCAGCCGTGGGTGTAGAGGGTGACGGAGGTCGTCGAGGAGCCGGTCGTGAAGCCGGTGGTGAGCTTCTGCCAGTCGGAGGCGGACTGTGTCCAGGTGGAGACGTCGCTCGTGCCGGTGCCGGACGCGCCGAGATAGACGTAACTGCCGCGTACCCAACCGCTGAGCGTATAGGCGGAGTCGGGCTTCACGGTGACGGTCTGGGAGCACCTGGCCTGGTCGTTGCCGACCGGGGTCGCCTGGAGCGCCTTCGTCCCCCCGTGTACGGGCGAGGAGACGACGGCACCGCTGCCCGCCGTACAACTCCAGCCGTCGAGACCGGATTCGAAGCCGCCGTTGCGTGCCAGTTCGGTGTCCGCGGCCTGGGCCGCGGGGGTGAGGGAGACGAGTGCGCCGGCGGCGAGCACGCCCGCCAGCAGAAGCGTGAGAGGTCTGGTGTGGTCCACAACTGCCTCCGGAAATGGGGGGATCGAGGTGGGAGCGCGCCACAGCATGGTCCAGACCAATCGAGTGGTCAAGACCTCTGCCCCCCTTCGCCCCGCGCCAGCCGGCCCGCCGCCTCGTGCATCGCGAGTTCCAGGAGCGAGGCGTCGTTGAGGGTGCCGCTGCCGTCCGGCGGCACCAGCCAGCGCACCCCGCCCGCCGCGCGGCCCGGGTAGGGGACGACGATCCACGTGCCGCCACCGGCGCCGCGCACCCCCGTGCCGAGCCAGCGCGAGGCCGTGCCCGGCGGCACGAAGAAGCCCATCCGTGCCTCCCCGAAGTCGGCGAGGACCGGCCCCGGCCGGTCCACGAGGCGGGTCAGCACATCGAGCGTGGGATACCCGAGCTCCCCCGGGAGGATGAGCACGTCCCATCGCTTCCCGGCGGGCAGCAGGGCGACGCCGAGCGGATTGCGCTCCCATTCCCACCGGCAGGCGTCGGGATCGGGCGCCACCGATGCCAGCCACTCCACCGCGAACCTGGCCGCCCCCGAACCGCTCATGGCCCATGGCCTCCCTTCCGTGCGCGGACACGTCGTCCACAGGCAGAGAGCCGAGTGGGTGACGATCATTACGCGGCTTCGGCCGACAAGTCGTTAGTGAACTGGGTCACATGGCGAGTAAGTGGTGTGCGCCCCGGGCGCGCTCCCGGCGCAGTGACCCCCGACCGGCGCATCCGATCGGGTGGACGGCGGCGGGCCGGTTCGGCGGCTTTCGCCGCCCGCCCGCCCCCACGTGGTCGTATGGCCCTCCGTGCCGCGCTCACCAGGGGAGTCACCCATGCCGTTCCCGCAGCCGTCGGGCACCGCACCCGGCAGCCGAAGCTCCGGCAAGAGGGGGGTCCTGTGGCGGCTCGGCGCGTGGTCGGCCCGCCACTTCGTCCTCGTGATCGCCGCGTGGATCGTCGCGCTCGCCGGTCTGCTCACCCTTGAGCACGCGTACGGCGGGGAGTACTCCGACAACTACTCGCTGCCCGGCACCCAGTCCCAGGACGGACTCGACGTGCTCCGGGCGCACGAGCCGGCGGCCGGCGGCTACAGCGCCCAGGTGGTGCTGTACGACTCCGCCAAGCCGCTCACCGAGGTGAGCGACCAGATCTCCTCGGCGGTCACCGCGCTCGGGAAGCTGCCGGACGTCCTCAGCGCGCAGAACCCGCTGTCCGCGCCCGGCACCACGCCGCCGAGCGTCCCGCCGGGCACGCCGAACCCCGGACCGCTCTCGACGGACGGCAGGACCGCCTACATCACGATGCGCTTCAGCGTGCAGCCCTCGACCCTCGGCGACGACTACCTGGACGGCGTGGACAGCGCCGTGGCGCCGCTGCGCGCCGCCGGTGTCGAGGTCGAGTACGGCGGACCGCTGGGCGAGCTCGCACGGCCGGAGGCGAACGACGAGCTCAGCGAGGCGATCGGCTTCGGGGTCGCGATCGTCGTGCTCCTGATCGGCTTCGGCAGCGTGATCGCGGCCGTTCTGCCGCTGGTCACCGCTCTGTTCGCGGCCCTCTGCGGGGTCGCGATCCTCGGCCTGCTCGCCTCCGTGTGGACCTTCGCGACCGTCTCACCGACCCTGGCGACGATGATCGGCATCGGTGTCGGCATCGACTACGCGCTCTTTCTGATCACCCGCCACCGCCAGCTGCTGATGAACGGCATGGATCCGGTGACGGCGGCCGGGACCGCCACCGCCACGAGCGGCCGAGCCGTCCTCGTCTCGGGATGCACCGTCATCATCGCCCTGTCCGGGCTCTGGGTCTCCGGACTGACCTTCATCGGCCTGCTCGGACTCGCCGCGACCTCGACCGTCGTCACCGCCGTCCTCGGCGCGCTGACGCTCGTACCGGCGATGCTCGGTCTGATCGGGCGGCGGATCGACAGACTGCGCGTGCGTACCCCGGTCGCCGAGACCGACATCGAGGAAGGCGTGGAGACCGGCACCTGGCACCGCTACGCCCTGCGGGTGGAGCGGCGCCCCTGGTGGTTCCTGACCGCGGGTGTCGGAGCGCTCGTCATCCTCGCCATTCCCATGTTCTTCATGCAGCTCGGGCACATCGGCGACGGCGCCGATCCGAAGTCCTTCACCGACCGGCGGGCCTTCGACCTGATGTCCTCGGCCTTCGGTCCGGGTTCCAACGGGCCGCTGACCCTGGTGATCGACCAGACCTCGGTGCCGGCCTCCGACCGGTCCGCCCTCGCCTCGCAGGCCGCGAAGGCCCTCACCGGGGTGCCGAACGCCGCCCTGATCACCCCGCTGACGCAGACGTCGGACGGGGACGTCCTCATCGGCACCGCCTACTCGGTCGCCGCACCCCAGGACGAGAAGACGACGGAGCTGGTGAACACCCTGGCCGGCACCTCCCTGCCGAACGCCGTCGCCGGAACGGACGCGTCCACGTACGTCACCGGCACCACCGCCGCCCAGGTCGACTTCCTCGACATCGTCTCCAGCCGGCTGCCGCTCATCATCGCCGTGGTCGTCGCCCTGGCGTTCCTCGTCATCCTGGTCGTCTTCCGGGGCCCGCTCGTCGCCGCCAAGGCCGCCGTCCTCAACCTGCTCTCGATCGGCGCCTCGTACGGGGTGGTGGTCGCCGTCTTCCAGTGGGGCTGGGGCGGACCCGCGCTGGGGGTCTCCGGAGACGTCCCGATCGAGAGCTACGTGCCGATGATGATGTTCGCCATCGTCTTCGGCCTCAGCATGGACTACGAGATCTTCCTGCTGTCCCGTGTCCACGAGGCGTGGCTGCGCACCGGCGACGCCAAGGCGAGCGTCGCACACGCCCTGGAGATCACGGCCCGTGTCATCACCTGCGCGGCGCTCATCATGGTCAGCGTCTTCGCGGCCTTCATCATCAGCGACAACATCGTGGTGAAGATGCTGGGCCTGGGCCTGGCGGCGAGCGTCCTGATCGACGCGACGATCGCCCGTCTGCTGCTGGTACCGGCCGTGATGACGCTGCTCGGGCCAAAGGCCTGGTGGACCCCGCACTGGCTGGACCGCATCCTGCCGCACCTGGACACCGAGGGCGACAGCGAGCTCGCCGCGGCGACCGGGAACGGCGCGGCGGGGGCACGGAAGACACCGTGACCCCGCCGGACCGCCGTCGGCTCAGCTGTCGAAGCCCAGGCCCAGTCGGTCCATCGCCTTCAGCCACAGGTTGCGGCGGCCGCCGTTCTCGTCGGCGCGCGCCATCGACCACTTGGTGATGCCGATGCCGGCCCAGGCGATCGGCTCCGGCGGGAAAGGCAGCGGCTTGGAACGGACCATCTCCAGATCGGTCCGTTCGGTGCGCTCGCCCGCGAGCAGGTCGAGCATCACGTCGCCGCCGAAGCGGGTGGCGCCCACGCCGAGGCCGGTGAAGCCCGCGGCGTACGCGACCCTGCCCTGGTACGCCGTACCGAAGAAGGCGGAGAAGCGCGAGCAGGTGTCGATCGCGCCGCCCCAGGCGTGGCTGAAGCGGAGCCCCTCCAGCTGCGGGAAGCAGTGGAAGAAGTGCTCGGCGAGCTTCAGATACGTCTCCGGCCGGTGGTCCATCTCGGCGCTGACCCGGCCGCCGAAGCGGTAGACCGCGTCGTAGCCTCCCCACAGGATCCGGTGGTCGGCGGTGATCCGGAAGTAGTGGAACTGGTTGGCGCTGTCGCCGAGCCCCTGACGGTTCTTCCAGCCGACGGCGGCGAGCTGCTCGGGCGAGAGCGGCTCGGTCATCAGGGCGTAGTCGTAGACCGGGACCGTGTAGTGCCTGACCCGCTTGACCAGCGACGGGAAGACGTTGGTGCCGAGCGCGACCCGGCGGGCGAGGACCCTGCCGTACGGGGTGCGCACGCCCATGCCCGCGCCGACGGAGACGAGGTCGAGACCGGGGGTGTTCTCGTAGATCCGCACGCCCAGGTCCTGGCAGGCCCGCTTCAGGCCCCAGGCCAGCTTGGCGGGGTTGAGCATGGCGACGCCGCGCCGGTCCCAGAGACCGCCGAGGAAGGTGGGGGAGGCGACCTCCGCGCGGACCGCGTCGCCGTCGAGGAGTTCGAGCCCGTCCGCGAGACCGAGCCGCTCGATCTCGGCGTACGCCTCGTGCAGTTCCTCGACCTGGTACGGCTCGGTGGCGACGTCGATCTCGCCGGTCCGCTCGAAGTCGCAGTCCAGGCCGTAGCGGTCGACCGCCGCCTCGATGGAGTCGAGGTTGCGCTCGCCGAGTTCCTCCAGCTTCGGCAGCTCGCCCGGCCAGCGGGCGAGCCCGTTGCCGAAGCCGTGCGTGAGGGAGGCGGCGCAGAAGCCTCCGTTGCGGCCCGAGGCGGCCCAGCCCACCTCGCGCCCTTCGATCAGTACGACATCCCGGGAGGGGTCGCGCTCCTTGGCGAGGAGCGCGGTCCACAGGCCGCTGTAGCCTCCGCCGACGACGAGAAGATCGCACTTCTCGGTGTGGGTGAGGGCGGGCAGGGCTCCGGGCTTGCCGGGGTCTTCCAGCCAGAAGGGGACGGGCTGGGCGTCGGAGAGTGATTGTGCAGCGAGACGCATGGCGACTGGGGCCATGGTTTCCAACTCCTTCAGGTGTTGCTCAGGATCTACTCAGCTCGTCGCTGATTTCTTGCGCCGGTTGGTGATGATCTGTCCGGCTACCACCATCAGTACGGCAATGATGAACATCGCCGTGCCGATGACGTTGATCTGGACCGGCGTGCCGCGCTGCGCCGAACCCCAGACGAACATGGGGAAGGTGACGGTCGAGCCCGCGTTGAAGTTGGTGATGATGAAGTCGTCGAACGAGAGCGCGAAGGCGAGCAGCGCGCCGGCGGCGATGCCGGGGGCGGCGATCGGCAGCGTGACCCGTACGAACGTCTGCACCGGGCCCGCGTAGAGGTCGCGCGCGGCCTCCTCCAGACGCGGGTCCATGGACATCACACGCGCCTTGACTGCCGTCACCACGAACGACAGGCAGAACATGATGTGGGCGATCAGGACGGTCCAGAAGCCGAGCTCGATGCCCATGTTGAGGAAGAGGGTGAGCAGCGAGGCGGCCATGACGACCTCGGGCATCGCCATCGGCAGGAAGATCAGCGAGTTGATCGCGCCGCGCGCCCGGAAGCGGTAGCGGACCAGCGCGAAGGCGATCATCGTGCCGAGGACCACCGCGCCGACCGTCGCCCAGGCGGCGAGCTGCAGCGAGAGCGACAGCGACTCGCACATGTCGGCGACGCCGCAGGGGTCCTTCCAGGCGTCCAGCGAGAAGCGCTGCCAGGCGTAGTTGAAGCGCCCGTTCGGCTTGTTGAACGAGAACGCCATCACGACGATGTTCGGCAGGATCATGTACGCGAGCGTCAGCGCTCCCGCGATGGCGACAAGGTTCCGACGGATCCAACGCATCAGACCAGGTCCTCCGTTCCCGCGCGGCGGATGTAGACGGTGACCATGAGGAGCACGATCGCCATGAGGATGAAGGACAGGGCGGCGGCCGTCGGGTAGTCGAGGACCCGCAGGAACTGCGACTGGATGACGTTGCCGACCATCTTGGTGTCGGTGGAGCCGAGGAGCTCCGCGTTGACGTAGTCACCGCTCGCCGGGATGAAGGTGAGCAGCGTGCCCGAGACCACACCCGGCATGGAGAGCGGGAACGTCACCTTGCGGAAGGTGGTGGCCGGGGAGGCGTACAGGTCCTTCGCCGCCTCGTGCAGCCGCCCGTCGATCCGCTCCAGCGAGGTGTAGAGCGGCAGGATCATGAACGGCAGGAAGTTGTACGTCAGACCGCAGACCACCGCCATCGGCGTGGCGAGCACGCGGTCGCCCTCGGTCCAGCCGAGCCAGCTGGTCACGTCCAGGACGTGCAGGGCGTTCAGCGCGTCGACCACGAGGCTGTCGTCCGCGAGGATCGTCTTCCAGGCCAGCGTCCGGATGAGGAAGCTGGTGAAGAAGGGCGCGATGACGAGGACCAGCAGCAGGTTGCGCCAGCGGCCGGCCTTGAAGGCGATCAGATAGGCCAGCGGGTAGCCGAGGAGCAGACAGAGCAGCGTGGCGGTCCCGGCGTACAGCAGGGAGCGGACGAACTGCGGCCAGTACTCCTGGAAGGCGTCCCAGTAGGTCTGGAAGTGCCAGGTGACCTCGAAGCCCTCCTCCAGGGAGCCGGTCTGCACCGAGGTGGAGGCCTGGTAGACCATCGGCAGCGCGAAGAAGACGAGGAGCCAGACGATGCCGGGCAGCAGCAGCCAGTAGGGGACGAGCCGCCTGCGGGTGGAGGGCCTGCGCGTCACCGGTGCTCCGGCCGGCGTCGCCTCCTCCTCCTTGGTGAGAGTGGGTGCGCTCACGAGGCGTCCTCCACCGTCTCCACGCCGGCGGAGCCCACTGTCCCGGCAAGCGGGGACTGACCGGCGTCGAGGCCGAAGGTGTGGGCCGGGTTCCAGTGCAGGACGACCTCGGCGCCGGGAACGAGGCGCGCGTCCCGCTCGATGTTCTGCTCGTACACCTGGAGTTCCGCCCCCGCCGGGCTGTTCACCACGTACTGCGTGGAGACGCCGATGAAGGAGGAGTCGGCGATCCGGCCGGTGACCTTGTTGCGGCCGTCGGCTATCTTGCCCGCGTCGTCGGCGTGCGCGAGCGAGATCTTCTCGGGGCGGACGCCGACCAGGACCTTGCCTCCGGTGCGTACGGTCGCCGTACAGCGGTCCGCGGGCAGCCGGAGCTTGCCGCCGCCGGCCGTCACGACCAGGTCGGAGCCGCCGGTCTCGACGACCTCGGCCTCGATGAGGTTGGAGGTGCCGAGGAAGTTGGCCACGAACGTGGTCCGCGGGTTCTCGTACAGGTCGGCGGGCGCGCCGAGCTGCTCGACCCGACCGCCGTTCATCACCGCGACCTGGTCGGCCATGGTCATGGCCTCCTCCTGGTCGTGGGTGACGTGGACGAAGGTGATGCCGACCTCGGTCTGGATGCGCTTGAGCTCCAGCTGCATCCGGCGGCGCAGCTTGAGGTCGAGGGCGCCGAGCGGCTCGTCGAGGAGGAGGACCTGCGGGTGGTTGATGAGCGCGCGGGCCACGGCGACGCGCTGCTGCTGGCCGCCCGAGAGCTGGTGCGGCTTGTGCCGGACCTTGTCGCCCAGCTGGACGAGTTCCAGCATGTCGTCGACCTGCTTCTTCACCGACTTGATACCCCGTCGGCGCAGGCCGAAGGCGACGTTCTCGTAGATGTCCATGTGCGGGAAGAGCGCGTAGGACTGGAAGACGGTGTTGACCGGCCGCTTGTACGGCGGGAGGTCGGTGACGTCCTTGTCGCCGAGGAACACGGTGCCGCCGGTGGGGTCCTCCAGGCCGGCGATCATGCGCAGCGTGGTGGTCTTCCCGCAGCCGGAGGCTCCGAGGAGGGCGAAGAACGAGCCCTGCGGGATGGTCAGGTCGAGCGGGTGGACGGCGGTGAAGGAGCCGTACGTCTTGCTGATGCCGGTGAGACGGACGTCGCCGCCGCCCGTGTTCTTTCCAGTGTGAACAGTCTTGTCAGTCATGGGTTGCGATCCCAGGTTCGTAAGAGGTGGACGACGGGTCTCAGGCACCGATGAGCTTGGCGAACTTCTCCTCGTACGCCGTCTCTTCCTCGCTGGTCAGCGAGCGGAAGGCGTGGGACTTCGCGGCCATGGCCTTGTCCGGCAGGATCAGCGTGTTGCTCGCCAGCTCGGGGTCGATCCTGGCGAGTTCGTCCTTCACGCCGTCGACCGGACAGACGTAGTTGATGTACGCGGCGAGCTGGGCGGCGACCGGAAGCTCGTAGTAGTAGTCGATGAGCCTCTCGGCGTTGGCTTTGTGCCGGGCCTTGGCCGGGACCAGCAGGTTGTCGCTGGAGGTGATGTAACCGGCCGACGGGATGGCGAACTTGATGTCCGGGTTGTCGGCCTGGAGCTGGATGACGTCACCGGCCCAGGCGAGACAGGCCGCCAGGTCGCCCTTGTCCAGGTCGGCGGTGTAGTCGTTGCCGGTGAAGCGCCGGATCTGCTTCTTGTCGACGCCCTTCTGGAGCCGGCCGATCGCCGCGTCGTAGTCGGCGTCGGTGAACTTCCCCGGGTCCTTGCCCATGTCCAGCAGGGTCATGCCGACCGAGTCGCGCATCTCGGTGAGGAAGCCGACCCGGCCCTTGAGAGCGGGGTCGTCCAGGAGCTGGGTGACGGAGTCGACCTTCTTCCCGCCCGTCGCCTTGGAGTTGTAGGCGATCACCGTGGATATGCCGGTCCAGGGGTACGAGTAGGCACGGCCCGGGTCCCAGTCGGGGCGGCGGAACTGGGTGGAGAGGTTCGCGTAGGCGTTGGGGAGGTTGGCCGCGTCCAGCTTCTGCGCCCATCCGAGCCGGATGATGCGGGCGGCGAGCCAGTCGGTGACGCAGATCAGGTCGCGGCCGGTGTCCTGGCCGGCCGCGAGCTGCGGCTTGATCTTGCCGAAGAACTCGACGTTGTCGTTGATGTCCTCGGTGTACTTGATCTTGATCCCGGTGCGCTTCGTGAACGCCTCCAGGGTGGGGCGGGACTTCTCGTCCTCGCTGACGTCCATGTACTCGGTCCAGTTGGAGAAGGCGAGCGTCTTCTCCTTGGCCGAGAAGTCCGTCGACGCGGGGCCGCCCTGGCCCTCCCGCTTGGCCGGCGGGATGCCACACGCGCCCAGGGACGCGAGGCCGCCGATCGTGAGCGCGCCGACGCCTCCGGCGCGCAGCATCGAACGGCGGGTGAGGGCGCCCCGGCCACTCGTCAGACTGCGTCGCATCGCCGCGAGCTGTGCGGCGGAAAGGCTGTCGGGCTCGTACTGCTCCATGCGCTGTGCCTCTCGGGGGTTGGGGAGGGACTACCGGTCTCCGAAGATCGTGCGGTGCCAGTCCTTCCGGACCACCGCGGTGTTTTCGTACATCACGTGCTTGACCTGCGTGTACTCCTCGAAGGAATACGACGACATGTCCTTTCCGAACCCCGACGCCTTGTAGCCGCCGTGCGGCATCTCGCTGATGATCGGGATGTGGTCGTTGACCCAGACGCATCCCGCCTTGATCTCGCGGGTGGCGCGGTTCGCGCGGAAGACGTCGCGGGTCCAGGCGGAGGCGGCGAGGCCGTACGGGGTGTCGTTGGCGAGCCGGAGGCCGTCGTCGTCGCCGTCGAAGGGCAGGACCACCAGGACCGGTCCGAAGATCTCCGACTGCACGACCTCGCTGTCCTGCGCGGCGCCGGTGATCAGGGTCGGACGGTAGTACGCACCGGCCTCCAGCTCGCCGCCGGGGGCCTCGCCGCCGGTGACGACGGTGGCGTAGCCGCGGGCGCGGTCGACGAAGCCGGCGACGCGGTCGCGCTGGGCGTGGCTGATGAGCGGGCCGAGGTCGGTGGCGGGGTCGAACGGGTCGCCCAGGCGGACCGTCTCCATGAGCTCGGCGACGCGGGCGACGAAGGCGTCGAGGAGCGGGCGCTGGACGTACGCGCGCGTGGCGGCGGTGCAGTCCTGACCGGTGTTGATCAGGGAGGCGGCGACGGCGCCGTGGGCGGCGGCCTCCACATCCGCGTCGTCGAAGACGACGAAGGGCGCCTTGCCGCCGAGTTCGAGGTGGAGCCGTTTCACGGTGGAGGTGGCGATCTCGGCGACGCGCTTGCCCACGGGGGTGGAGCCGGTGAAGGAGGTCATCGCGACGTCGGGGTGGCCGACGAGGTGCTCGCCCGCGGTGCGCCCGGCGCCGGTGACGATGTTGACGACGCCGTCGGGGATGCCGGCCTCGGCGGCGGCCTGGGCGAACATCAGCGAGGTGAGCGGGGTGAGTTCGGCCGGCTTCAGGACGACCGTGTTGCCGGCTGCGATCGCCGGGAGGATCTTCCAGGCCGCCATCTGGAGCGGGTAGTTCCAGGGCGCGATGGAGCCTACGACCCCGATGGGCTCGCGCCGTACGTACGAGGTGTGGTCGCCGCTGTACTCGCCGGCGGACTGGCCCTGGAGGTGCCGGGCGGCCCCGGCGAAGAAGGCGGTGTTGTCGACCGTGCCGGGTACGTCGAACCCGGTGGAGAGCTTGATCGGCTTGCCGCACTGGAGGGACTCGACGTGGGCGATGTCCTCGGCCCGCTCGGCGAGCACGCCCGCGAACCGGTGGAGGGCGTCGGAGCGCTCACCGGGGGTCGCGCCCGCCCAGGCGGGGAACGCCTCCTTCGCGGCGGCGACGGCGTCGTCCACGTCGGCGGTGGACGCGAGGGTGTAGGTGTACACGCTCTCGCCGGTGGCCGGATCGACGACGCTGTGCTTGTCCCCTGAGGTTCCGGGGCGCAGCCGCCCGCCGATGTACTGTGCGCCGTCCGCGAAGCGGTCCGTCAGCTGGAAGCGGTTGCCCATGACGCTCTCCGTTGTTCCAGTTCGAATTGAGTGCCGATCCTGACAGAGGACGATCGGTCCAACAAGTGATTCCGTCGTTGCCTTTTGGTTACGCGACGGAATCGGTCGACCATGTGTCGAGGGCTCGGGGAAATGACAGTACGGAGTGTCCGTGGCGGCTGCCAGAATCCCGTGCATGCGGACGATCGACACGCTGACGGAGCACGTCAGCAGGGGTGAGAAGGTCAAGTGGCTGCACTTCTGGGGCCACCGGCCGAGGCCGGACGGGCAGCTCTCGGCGAGCTGTCTGAGCCAGTGGTGGGAGTCACCGTTCGAGGTCGACGGAGTGCGGTACGCGACCGCCGAGCACTGGATGATGGCGGCCAAGGCGAGGCTCTTCCAGGACCCCGAGGCGGAGCGGGCGGCGCTGTCGTCCGGTACGCCCGCGGAGGCGAAGAAGGCGGGACGGCTGGTGCGGGGCTTCGACGAGACGGTGTGGGAGCGGGAGCGCTTCGGGATCGTCGTCGAGGGCAGCGTGCACAAGTTCGCGTCGGACGAGGCGCTGCGGGCGTACCTGCTGGGCACCGGGGGGCGGGTTCTGGTGGAGGCGAGCCCGCTGGACCGGGTGTGGGGCATCGGTCTCGGTGCCGAGGACCCACGCGCGAAGGATCCCGCCCGGTGGCGGGGCCTGAACCTGCTGGGGTTCGCGCTCATGGAGGCGCGGGAGCGGCTCCGCTCGGGCGTATGAGAAGGGGCCCCGGCGCACGGGGGCCCCTTTCTCCGTGACGGCCGCTAGCGGTTCCCGACCACCAGGCTCGTCGCGAACGGGTCGTCCGAGCTGTCGTCGTAGTTCTCGCCCTCGACGACGGCCCAGATGATGAACGTCAGGAACACGGCGCTGACCAGGATGCCGATGGAGCCGAGGACGATGCCCGCCGTGGCCATCCCGCCGTTGTTCGCCTCGCCCCGCTGGACCTTCTTGCGGCCGATGATGCCGAAGACCAGGGCCAGGATGCCGAGGATGACGCCGAGCCCGTACATGCAGAAGCCGGCCACCGCGATGATGCCGAGCACCATCGCCGCGATCCCCATCCCGTTGGACGGGGCCTGCTGCCATCCCGGCTGGCCGTAGCCGACGGCCCCTCCCGGGTATCCCGGGTACCCGGGATACCCGTATCCCGACGGCGCGGGCGCCGTGACCGGCGGCGGTGTCGGGTAGCCGTACGAGCCCGTCGCCGGGCCTCCGGGGGCGACCGGCGGCGGCGGTACGTCCCCGGCGGACGGCATGGCCGCCATCGTCGGCTGGTCGTGCACCGGCGGACGGTTCTGCGGCATGGGCTCCGGCGTCGCCGCCTTGCTCAGTTCCACCCCGTCGCGGTTCGGCGGAGCCCACGGGTCCGTGGGGTCGTATCCGCCCCGCGGCTGGTCGCTGTTGTCAGACATGGGCCTCCCCCATCGTGGTCACGCCATGCTACGACCTCACTCCGACACGGAACCCGCCCGGGCCTACGATGATCCTTGACCTGGCTCCTCCTCAACGAGGGGAGTCCCGCGGCTCGCGCCGCGAGGGTTTCTGCTTCGTCGCCGACTGCCCGCCCGGAATTCTCCGTTGAGGTCTGACACCGGCTCCACAGACTGTCACCGCCAGCCCGGCGGCCAAGAGGTTGCGCGCTGAGTTCACGTCCCGGTCGTGGGTCGCCCCACAGCGGTCGCACGTCCAGGTGCGGACGCCGGGCGGCCGCTCCTCGGCGAGGGTGCCGCAATGGGAGCACAGCTCGGAGGAGGGGAAGAAGCGATCGACCACGACCACTTCCCGCCCGTACCAGGCGGCCTTGTACTCCAGCATGCTCCGGAACTCGGCCCAGGCCGCGTCACTGATGGCGCGGGCGGGTTTCGAGTTCTTGACCATGTTGCGCACGGTCAGGTCCTCGATCACGAGCGTTTGGTTCTCACGCACGAGTCGAGTGGTCAGCTTGTGCAGATGATCCCGACGGCGGTCGGCGATCCGGGCATGGGTCCTGGCCACCCCGCGCAGGGCCTTCGCCCGGTTCGCCCCCTCCCCCGGGGCCTTCCTCGCCAGTCGGCGCTGAGCCTTGGCCAGTGCCACGCGGTCACGGCGCTCATGCCTCGGGTTGGCGATCTTCTCGCCGGTGGAGAGAGCCAGCAGGTGGTCCAGGCCGGCATCGATCCCGACGACCGCGTCCGTGACGGGGAGCGGTCGGACTCCCGGGTCCTCGCACAGCAGGGAGACGAACCAGCGTCCCGCCGCATCCTGGGACACGGTCACCGTCGTAGGACTCGCCCCCTCGGGAAGAGACCTGGACCACACGACGGCCAGCGGATCGGTCATCTTCGCGAGCGACAGCTGACCGTCCCGGAAGCGGAAGGCGCTCGTGGTGTACTCGGCGGACTTGCGCGACTTCTTCCGCGACTTGAAGCGCGGATACCTGGCACGCCCGCCGAAGAAGCCGGCGAACGCGGACTGCAGGTGCCTGAGCGCCTGCTGGAGCGGAACCGACGAGACCTCGTTCAGGTAGGCCAGTTCCTCGGTCTTCTTCCAGGCCGTCAGCATCGCGGAGGTGGCGTTGTAGTTGACCCGCTCCTGGCGCACCCACGCCTCCGTGCGAGCGGCGAGCGCCATGTTGTAGACCTTCCGCACACACCCGAACGTGCGCGACAGCTCCGCTGCCTGCGCCTCCGTCGGATGGAAGCGGTACTTGAACGCCCGCTTCACGGGGGTGGTCACAGCTCACAAACTACCATCTCGACCAGTGACCCCTCTGGGCATGAGTCCGTTCCCCCCGGCCCGACAGCGGGGGTATCCGTGAAGGAAGCCAGATGACCGACCTCCACCCCTTCATCGCGGGGCTGCCGAAAGCCGAGCTGCACGTCCACCACGTCGGCTCCGCCTCCCCCCGGATCGTCGCCGAGCTGGCCGCCCGGCACCCGGACTCCAAGGTCCCCACGGACCCGGAGGCGCTCGTCGACTACTTCGTCTTCACCGACTTCGCCCACTTCATCGAGGTCTACCTCTCCGTCGTGGACCTGGTCCGCACCCCGGAGGACGTCCGGCTGCTGACCTACGAGGTCGCCCGGGACATGGCCCGCCAGAACATCCGGTACGCCGAGCTGACCATCACCCCGTACAGCTCGACCCGCCGCGGGATCGACGAGTACGCCTTCATGGCCGCGATCGAGGACGCCCGGAAGGCCGCCGAGACCGACTTCGGCGTCGTCCTGCGCTGGTGCTTCGACATCCCGGGCGAGGCCGGTCTCGAGGCCGCGGAGGAGACCGCCCGGCTCGCGGTCGACCTGCGCCCGGAGGGCCTCGTCTCGTTCGGGCTCGGCGGCCCGGAGATCGGTGTGCCGCGTCCGCAGTTCAAGCCGTACTTCGACCGGGCCGTCGCGGCGGGCCTGCGCTCCGTCCCGCACGCGGGCGAGACGACGGGCCCGGAGACGATCTGGGACGCGGTGAGGGACCTGGGCGCCGAGCGCATCGGCCACGGCACCAGCGCCGTCCAGGACCCGGAGCTGCTCGCGTACCTCGCCGAGCACCGGATCGCCCTGGAGGTCTGCCCGACCTCGAACATCGCGACCCGTGCCGTCGCCGACCTGGACCGGCACCCCATCAAGGAGATGGTGGCGGCCGGCGTCCTGGTGACGATCAACAGCGACGACCCGCCGATGTTCGGCACGGACCTGAACAACGAGTACGCCGTCGCCGCCCGGCTCCTGGAGCTCGACGAGCGCGGTCTCGCGGCCCTCGCCAAGAACGCGGTCGAGGCGTCCTTCCTCGACCCGGCAGGCAAGGCGCGGATCACCGCGGAGATCGACGGCTACACCGAGAAGTGGCTGGCGCGCTGACACTCGCGACAATGGCCCCATGGACCACGTCACTGTCGTAGGCCACCGCGGGGACCCGTACCGCGTCCGCGAGAACACCCTCGCCTCGATCGTCTCGGCGATCGAGGCGGGCGCGGACGCCGTCGAGGTCGATGTACGGCTCACCGCGGACGGCGTCCCCGTCCTGCTCCACGACGACACGCTCAAACGGATGTGGGGCCATGACCGGCCCCTGTCCGCGGTCTCCCTCGCGCAGCTCGGCGAGCTGACGTACGACGGCGTGCCCACGCTGCGCGAGGCCCTGATCGCGGCGGGGCCGTACCGGCTGATGCTCGACCTGCCCGGTGGGAACGAGGACTCGGTCCGCCGAATCGTCGGCACGGTCCGCGAGTGCGGTGCCGCCGAGCGCGTCTACTACTGCGCGGGCGGCGTCGCCATGCTCCAGGTGCGGGCCGCCGACCCGTCCGCCGAGATCGCGCTGACCTGGACCTCGCTCGCCCCGCCCCGGGCGACGCTGCTGGACGCCGTGCGGCCGCGCTGGCTCAACTACCGCTTCGGTCTGGTGAGTCGGGAGCTGGTGGAGCGGGTGCACCGGGACGGCTGTCTCGTCTCCGCCTGGACCGCGGACACCCGCCGCACCATGCGTAGGCTCCTGTCTCACGGCGTGGATGCGATCACCACCAACCGGGTGGACGCGCTCGCCGCCGAACTGCGAAGGGGTACGCCGAGGTGACCGGGACCGACAGGATCCGTACCGACATCGCGCACAACGCGCGGGTGTGGAACTACTGGCTGGGCGGCAAGGACAACTATCCGGTGGACCGGGAGGTCGGCGACCAGGTCACCGGCTTCTACCCGAGCATCGGCGAAGTGGCCCGCGCGGACCGGGCGTTCCTCGGACGGGTGGTGACGCATCTGACGGCCGAATCGGGGGTGCGCCAGTTCCTGGACATCGGTACGGGCCTGCCGACGGCCGACAACACCCACGAGGTCGCGCAGCGCCTCGCCCCCGAGGCCCGGGTCGTCTACGTCGACAACGACCCCATCGTGCTGACCCATGCCCGCGCTCTGCTGACCAGCAGCCCGGAGGGCGTCACCGACTACGTCGACGCGGACGCCCGGGACCCCGGGCGGATCCTGGAGGCGGCGGCTCGGACGCTGGACCTGTCACGGCCGGTCGCGGTCATCATGCTCGGCATCCTCAACTTCGTCCTCGACACCGACGAGGCCCGGTCCGTCGTCCGTACGCTGATGGATGGGGTCCCCTCCGGGTCGTACCTCGTGCTGACCCACCCGACGCTGGAGCCCGAGCTCGGCGGCGAGGGCAACGTGGCGGCCATGGCGTTCTGGAACGAGAACGCGACCCCGCCGATCACGGCCCGCACCCGCGCCGAGTTCACCTCGTTCCTGGACGGTCTCGACGTCCTGGAGCCGGGTGTCGTGTCCTGCGCGAGCTGGCGGTTCGCCCCGGCGAGCGAGGTGGCGCAGTTCGGCGCGGTGGGCCGGAAGCCGTAGTGGGTGTACGGGGGGGACGTCCGGGGTGGTGGGAGCGGGCGCGGGAGTTCGGGGCCTCCCGTCCTCAGGCCGTGGACGTGGGGATCGCGCTCCTCGTCCAGGCGGCCATGACGATGCCGTTCGTGGTGCCGCGCCCGCCGGAGCTGGAACCGGCGACCTGGCCCGCGTACGGTCTGACGACGCTCACCGTCGTCCCGTTGGTCTGGCGCCGTCGCGCACCGTTCGCCGTGCTCCTCGCGATCGTGGCGACCAGCGCGCTGTACCGACTGGCCGTGGAGGGCCCCGGTCAGCCCCTTCCGTACACCGGGCTCGTCATCGTCTACACGATCGCGGCGCTCTCGCCGCCGCCGAAGCGGCTGGCGGCCGTCCTGCTGCTGGTGGCCGCGGTGCCGCTGTCGGTGTGGCTGAACACCCGGTCGGCGCGTGAACTCACGTTCTCCCTCTTCGTGTTCGCGGCGGCGTACGTCTTCGGACGGCTCACCGACGCCCGGCAGCGGGCCACGCGGGTGGAGACCGAGCGGGCGGCGGCGCGCGAACGGGCCCGGATCGCACGGGAGATGCACGACATCCTCTCGCACGCGGTGAGCCTGATGATCGTGCAGGCGGAGGCGGGTCCGGTGGCGGTGCGGGCGGCTCCGGAGCGGGCGGAGGCCGCGTTCGAGGCGATCTCCGCGACGGGTCGGGACGCGATGGCGCGGCTGCGCGGGATGCTGGGGGTGCTGCGGGAGGGGACCGAGGACCCCGAACCCCTGGAGCCGCAGCCCGACCTCGGCGGGCTCCCCGGCCTGCTGGAGGGCGTACGGGCGGGCGGGCTGGACGTCTCGTACGGGACGGTGGGCGGGGTCCGTTCCCTGCCCCCGGCCACCGGGGCGACGGTCTACCGGATCGTCCAGGAGGCGCTGACGAACGTGGTGAAGCACGCGGCGGCCCGCACGGCCGCCGTGCGGCTGGCGTATGGAGAGGGCGTGCTGGAGGTGGTCGTGACGGACGACGGGCGAGGGCCCCGGCGGGGAGCGCGGGCCGGGGCCGGAGGGCACGGGCTGGTCGGGATCCGTGAGCGGGCGGCCGCGCAGGACGGGACGGCCGAGTGCGGGCCGGGGCCGGAGGGCCGGGGCTTCGAGGTCCGGGTCACGCTCCCCGTGGCCTCCGTCCGGGAGGGGGCGCGGTGACGATCCGCGTGGTGGTGGCCGACGACCAGGAGCTGGTCCGCAGCGGCTTCGCGATGATTCTCGACGTACAGCCGGACATCGAGGTCGTGGCGGAGGCCGGCGACGGAGCGGCCGCGGTGGAGGCGGTGCGCCGCCACTCCCCCGACGTGGCGCTGCTCGACATCCGGATGCCGCGCATGGACGGCATCGAGGCCTGCCGGACCATCGGCGCCGAGTCGGCATGCCGGACGGTGATGCTGACGACCTTCGACTCCGACGCCTATGTGTACGAGGCGCTGCACGCGGGCGCGAGCGGGTTCCTCCTGAAGGACGTGCGCCGGGACGATCTGGTCCACGCCGTACGGGTCGTGGCGCGGGGCGACTCGCTGCTCGCCCCGTCGGTGGCGCGACGACTGATCGAGGAGTACACCCGCCCGGCGCGGCGTCCGCCCCGCCCCGACCCGCGCCTCGGCGCGCTGACGGCCCGTGAGCGGGAGACGCTGCTGCTCGCGCGGTCGAGGAGTGGTACGCGAACCGCTTCGAGATCCACGATCCGCGCGCGATGGTCCGCTCGGCCACGGCGAAGCGGCCGGAGTTCGCCCCGGGCGAGAAGCAGCACTACCTCAACATCGGCTACACGATCGCGGGGCTGCTCATCGAGCGGGTGACGGGCGACACGTACGAGCGTCAGGTCACGGCACGCGTCCTCCGGCCGCTCGGGCTGCGTGACACGTACCTCCCCGGGACCGACCCGCGGATCCGGGGCCCGTACAACCACGGCTACCAGACGATGAGGCTCGCGGACGGCTCGACCGGACTGCGCGACGTGTCGGTCTGGGGTACCACCGACGGCTGGGCCGCGGGCGACCTCGTCTCCACGACGGCGGATCTGCAGCACTTCACGCAGGCGCTGTTCCAGGGGCGGGTGGTGCGCGGACCGCTCCTGGAGGAGATGTTCACCCTGCCGGAGGTGCCGGACTTCAAGAGCGGCGCCCCCGGCGCGTACTCCGTCGGGCTGTCGATGAAGGAGCTCGGCGGGCGGGAGGTGTGGGGGAAGACGGGCGGCCGTTGGGGCTACAACACGGCGATCGCCTCGACCCGCGACGGCTCCCGCACCATGGTCCACAGCGTCAACTCGACGGACGCGAAGGGCCAGGGCATGAACAGGGTCGCCCTGGCCCTGATGGTGGCGGCCTACGGCGCGCCGACCGGCTGAGGCGCTGCGGCCACGGCCTGCACCGCTTCGAGGCGCTTGATCATCCGCCGTACGACGAGCAGCGGGACGACCCCGAAGACGCCGAACGACATGTCGATGACCGACCACCAGAAGGGGATGCCCCGGATCGGGCCGCAGATCAGGGCGAGCGGAATGATGCCGGCACAGGCGATCATCCCGAACTCGATCACCCAGATGTTCCGTACCGGGTCACGGTAGGGACCGTAGAACGCGACGGCGATGACGAGGTGCGCGAAGGCCAGCCAGTCGGTGCCGTACAGGAGGAAGGGGTATTGGGAGTCGGCGGCGTCGAGACCCTCCCGTACGCGCAGGATCCACTCCAGGAGACCAGGGAAGAGCTCCGCGACGGGCGCCGCCCAGCCGGTCAACGCGTCCTCGGTCATCCGGAGTTCGGTGACCAGCGGGAAGGCGGTGACCCCGCTCAGCACCAGACAGACGATGAAGACGACCAGCCACACACGGATACGCCTGAGAAGGGCCGTCGGCCCCTTCGTCTCGTTCATGACAGCACCCTACGCCCGTCATGAACGTGTTCAAAAACGGGGGTGCCCCGTCACCTTCCGGGCGAGTCCGTGCGCGGCGACGGTCACCGCGGCGGTGACCGCGAGCCCGGTCATCACATCCCTCGCCCGCGTGGGCCGCAGCACACCGGCCCGCCTCAGACGGCCCCGCGCCCAGAGGGCGAAGGGCACGACGATCAGCGGCGAGGTCGCCGAGCCGGGCGTGTACCCGCGGACGGCGGCGGCCTGCGCCAGATGGACGAGACCGTGCAGACCGAAGCCGTTCAGCGCGGCCTGGTAGAAGGCCGACCGGCCGCCGGAGCGCTGTCCGGCGACGGCCGCGGCGGCCACGACTGCCCCGACCGCCGTCACGGCGACCGCGAACTCCCGCTCGTCCACACTTTCCGCGGCTTTCCAGACCGCCTCCGGAACCTCCGGAAAGCGCTCACGCAGTTCCGGCAGACGCTCCCGGAGCCAGCGGGGCCCGAGGAGGACCTCCTCGGCGTCGTGCAGGGCCCAGGCGGCCAACAGGCCGTACGTCACAGCCGAGTTCACAGCCGAGCCCACCGTGGGGTCGGCGTTCGGGTTCGATTCCGAGTTCACCTCGGGGGAACTCACAGACCGACGATCGAGTTCCACCTCCTCGCGAACTCGGCCCGCTCCTGCGAGGTGATGTCCCGGGCGATCGCGAGGCGTCCGCGCATCGCGTCGTCGGGGAAGATCAGCGGGTCCTCGGCGAGGGCCGCCAGTTCCTCGTCGTCCGAGGCGGCGAGCACGTCGCGGGCGGCGGGGACCGGGCAGACGTAGTTGACCCAGGCGGCGAGTTCGGCGGCCACCTCGGGGTCGTAGTAGTAGTCGACCAGCTTCTCGGCGTTGGCCTTGTGCTGCGCCAGGTTGGGGATCATCAGCGACTCGGCCCAGAGCTCGGCGCCCTCCTCCGGCACGACGAACTCGATGTCGGGGTTGTCGGCCTGGAGCTGGATCACGTCGCCCGAGTAGGCCTGGCAGGCGAGCACGTCCCCGGTCGACAGGTCCTTGATGTAGTCGTTGCCGGTGAAGCGCCGGACGTGCCGCTTCCGTACGAGACCCTCGACCTGCTCGCACACCGTGTGGAAGTCGTCGGCGGTCCACCGCGTCACGTCGACCCCGTTGCCCTGCATGAGCAGAGCGAAGGACTCGTCGAGCCCGGACAGCAGGGTGACCTTCCCGCGCAGCTCGTCGTCCCACAGCTCCCCGACCGACCGGATCTCCCGCCCGAGCTTCGCGCGGTTGTACGCGATGCCGGTGATCCCGGACTGCCAGGGAACGGTGTGCCGCCTGCCCTCGTCGAAGGCGGGCGAGCGCAGCTGCGGGTCCAGGTAGCGGGTGATGTTCGGCTGCGCGGCCCGGTCCATCTCCTGCACCCAGCCGAGCCGCACGAACCGGGCGGCCATCCAGTCGCTGACGACGATGAGGTCCCGGCCGGTCTCCTGGTGGTTCATCAGCGCGGGACTGATCTTGCCGAAGAACTCGTCGTTGTCGTTGATCTCCTCGGTGTAGCGGACGGAGATCCCGGTGTGCTCGGAGAACGCGTCCAGCGTGGGCCGCTTCGACGTGTCGTCGTCATCGGTGTCGATGTAGAGGGGCCAGTTGGCGAAGTCGAGCGTGCGGTCCCGCGCGGACAGGTCCCGGCCGGCCCGCTCCCCCGGCTCGACGTAGGCGGCCGGCACTCCGCACCCCGCGAGCAGGGTGGCGGCCCCGGCGCCGCCCATGCCGCGCAGCATGGACCGGCGGGACATGGTCTTCCTCGCTGTCGCTCTCATCCGAGCAGCATCGCGGGCGTGCCACGCGGGGACAATGGACGCTCCGTCGACGGAACGCCCGCGGCCCCGACACCCTGTCGATCAAGATGCCGGGGCCGCAGGCCCGCATGTGCCCGCCGAGGCCGGACGGCCGACACGCCGGCGCCCCTCATCGGGGAGCGACGCCCGGTGGCCGCTGCCAGATGACGACCCCGGCATACCCCTCGGGGAGTTCCGGGTACGACAGCCCGAGGTGCGGTCTGTCGCGGCGGTCGCGGGGGACGGGGTGGTGGTCGGGCGGTGCCGCCCTGTCGTAGGCCTGGCGTCGGGCCGCCGAGCGTCCTGCCGCCAGGGCCGTCGCGTCGGCGCCGTCACCGAGGCGGGTGAGCCCGACGCCGACCGGGGTGTCCGCGAGCGCGTACAGCACCAGACCGTCGGCCTGCGCGAGTGAGAAGTACACGCGATCGTCACCGGCGGTGGCGAACCCGTGGGTGCCGCCGCAGCGCGTGCAGGGCACCTGGGTGACGGTCGGCTCCGGATCCGGCCTCACCGCTTCCAGCCAGGCGTCCAGCAGGTGCCTCAGGCCCGGGAGAGCCGCCGCCTCGTCCGGCAAGGTGGACGGGCCCGTCCGGGACCGGTCGGGCAGGGCGAGCAGCCACGTCGCGGGACGGTCCGGCATGCGGGGCACCTGCGCCGGTGGCGCGGTCAGGGTGAGCGTGGCCGGTGGCTCGCCCACGGGGGGCCGCTCCCAGGGGGAAGGCGGTCGCGGGCCCGAAGTCCCGCCGGGGGCGGCCGGCCCCCTACGGACCGGCACGTCGGCGCCGTCGCCGGTGGGCCGTTTCGTTCCCTCGCGCTTCCAGCGTGGCGCGCGCCCCCTACGGGGCGGTTCCTCCGGGGGTTCGTGCGGCATGGTCACTCCGTCCGGCCTGCCGCCACGCCCCCGTGCGGTCTCAGGGGCGGGCAGCGGCGATCTGGTCCGTCAGGCTCACGTTGCTCAGGGTCCTGGCGTCGAATCGAGGGGTCGCGACGTAACCGCCTCCGTCGATCACCGAGTTCACGCCGTAGATGAGCCCCAGCTGGTCGCCGGGGTCGTACTCGACCAGCCACGGCGAACCGCTCGACCCTCCCACCATGTTCGGACAGTAGGCGTAGATCATGTTCTGCGGCGGCGGAGTGGGCTCCGTGATGTCGTTGCACTCCTCCTGGTGCTCACCGTCGTACGGGGCCTCGGCGGGGTAGCCGATGATCGTGACGTCGTTCACCGCGCCCTGGTCGGCCACGACACCGAAGCCGCCTGCCGCCTCGGCCACGTGCTCTCCCGCGCCGTTGTCGTGGGTGATGATCAGGCCGTAGTCGTGCTCCAGATCACCCTCCGCCGACCAGAGGGAGTCGGTCGTGACGTTCCACGCCGGGAACACCCCGAGCGGGGCGTCACCGTTCTCGTATCCGGGGACGAACACGACGTTCTTCATCCAACCGCCACCAGGGCCCTGGTACAGGCAGTGGCCCGCGGTCATGACGAGGGTCGACGCCGGAGTGTCGATGGCCGAGCCGCTGCACACGTCCGGGGTTCCGTCGGGGTGCTCGAAGAACACCTTCCCGACGGTGTCGACGGACGGGCCCGCCGCCGCGACCGAGGTGGCCTGCGCCTGCTCCGGCGAGCGCTGGAACGCGGCACGCATGCGCTCCGGCGTCCAGTGCTTCACCCGCGCCCTGACGCTTCCCGCGGTCGCCGGCTCCCCGACGGCCAGGGTGGTGGGCGCTGACGGCTCGGCGGCACTCGCACTGCCCGCCGGGAGGGCGAGAGAGGCGGCGGCCGCCATGGAGAGCGCTGCCGCGAACAGGCGTCTCGCGTGGTTGTTCATCAATCCCCTTTTCCCGGAAGGAAGTTCCTCGTATTCGCACATTCGTGCGACGAGTGGGAACCCTACGGGGGGAGATCGAGAAGCCGGGACGGGGCCACCCAGCTTGTCTTGTTACGGCCACTCGAACGTCTCATTCCGGGCTGTCGCGCGGCCCGCCGGCGAGGGCGCGAGGCTCTCCGGACACGCCGGCACCCGGCGGGCCGAGCCCACGGACGGAGCCCGCGCGGACCGAGCCCACGCACACGTGAGGGCCCCGGGGGCCGCCGTCCCCCCCAGGCCCCCCGGGCCCCCCCCCCCCCCGTCCCCCCCCTCGTCTCGCGGTGCCCGAACCCCTCGTCTGCGCGGACCAGCTCACCCCGGGGAATCCCCCCGTGCTTT